>NZ_DATHGC010000200.1:0-7355 GCF_035317785.1 Pedobacter sp.
CCAGAATGCTGATCGACACGACCCACCCGATCGCAGAAATTGCCTATAAATGCGGCTTCAACAATATAGCCAATTTCAATCGTACTTTTAAAAGTAAAAAAGGATGTACCCCTAAAGAGTTCAGGGAAAACTACCGGGGCAAAAGCATATTTATTTAACGGAAAACAATAAGCCGGGTACTTTGTTCTATAGCAACACAGCTGACGATCATGCAGGAAAAAGACCTCAATCCATACGAATTTACACTTGAAATAGACGGTGAACCCCAGGCCATAAGAGTGGAACTGCCAAAACCCGGCGACTATATCATTTACATCAACGGAGAGCGTACCGGCCATATTTATCCCATCCGCAGCAAATCAACAGTGGAATGGAAATCCAACGATGATATTGCACAGCCCCTGATCAATGAGCTGGGGAAAAATATCGAAGAACTGGAAAAGAAGCTGCCTGGCTAATCAATAACAATAGTTCACCAGCCTTTAAGTTCGTCGAGGCTCAATACATTTGGTGATTTGATGAGATTGTTGAGTTCTTCATTGGTATTGTACTTAAATACCAGCTCGGACCAGCCCATAAAGAAGGTCCATTTATTTTGCCGGGCCAGCAGTTCTGCTGTCGGGTACTTCTGACATTCGCCAATGGCTATGGGTTTACCTTTTGCAGCACCAACCATGAAGTTATATTTCTCACGGCTGAAGCCACTTTTGTCGTCATATATGTCCAGCGCAAGAACATCCCAGTATTCATCCCCCGGATTGTAGACTACTGCATCGTTTTCAAGTGTACCAAAATCCTGTATGTCCCATACCCAGATCAGGTTGCTCAGTCCTTTAGTTTTGGTGAGGTAGTCGTGCGTGGTCTGGTACAGCTTTCTCGTGCCATTTTCTCCTGGCCGGCCTCCCCACCAGAAAACGCCCTGGTTCATTTCATGCAAAGGCCTGAACATTACCTCTACCCCTTTATCTTCCAGCTGCTGCAGGTAACCTGCGACTTCATCCATCATCCCTTTCCATTTTGCATTGACCCTGGTTCCCTCTGTCAGCAATTCCTTCCACTGCTCATCTGTCATTTTGCTCAGTACTCCCTTCTTGTCCCAGCCACAAGGCTCCTCAAGTGCGGGGTTACAGGCATGCCACATGATGTTGATCAGCGATCCTTTTTTCCACTGGTCCGCCGCTTCATTGATCATGATCTGCCTGTTATTGATGTTGTCTGCCTGGAAAAGAAAATCTCCGCTCCACAGTGCAGGATACTTGCCGGTTACCTTAAACACTTCGTCAGTCCAGGCTGCAGGCTTACGGTTGGGCTCCCGGTTGTGGATCCCTGAAATGGTCTGTTTACCTGAAATTTTATACAAGAGGTCAAGGGTTTTGAATTTGGTATGCTTTACCTCAACAGGCTTTTTCTTCAGGTTGAACTGTGCGCTGACAGCCAGGGTAAATCCTAAAAGTAACAGCAGCAGGTTTATTTTTTTCATTTGGTAGCAATTTGGTCAGTAGTCTTATCAAAGCTACAAGACTTAATCTTATGATATTAATGATTTTTTAATAAAAAACAGTAATTAAAAGATCTTTTAGAGCAGACAGATACGGTTGCGACCATTAAGTTGGACAGGTTTGCCCGTTCTTCATCAACTATGCCAATTTCCGTCTTTAGCTTTGTTTAAACATTCATTTTAGGAATGTGGCTGATAAAACTGTCAATTGTATGGGTAAGGCTTGATTAACAACTCATTAAATATTCAAAAGAGGGATTTTATGCCGGTTTGGTACAGTCATTGCAATAGTCAGAATCCTAAGAAAAACTAAAAACAGCATCTACCTATGGAAAACATGACTTTGAATAATGAGATTTGCAACCACCGCTCCTGCCTGGAGACTTTCGCCATGAAATTTACCAATGATGTAGAAGACGCCAATGACCTGGTGCAGGATACCATCATCAAAGCGATCCGCTACCATGAAATGTATAAACAGGGTACCAATCTCCGGGGCTGGCTGTACACCATCATGAAGAATACATTCATCAACGATTACCGCCGGGGGAGCAAAAGAAATGCGCTGATCCAAACTTCAGAAGACCTGTCCTCCTTCCAGCTTTTGGGCAGTGCGCAAACCAACAAAGGGGAAAACAAATTTATAATGGAAGACATCAATAAAGCACTGGACAAACTCCAGCCGGAATACTCAGGACCATTTTTAAGGTATTTCGAAGGTTATAAATATCATGAAATCGCCGAAGAGCTGAATATCCCGATCGGAACCGTAAAGACCCGGATTCATATGGCCAGGCAAATCCTTAAAGAGCAATTGAAAATGTACCGCGGCTCTATTAAAGTTTCGGCTTTATCCACATAGCAGCTAATGCAGCTCATTTCAGGAATCTAAATGAAGGGTGGTAAAACACCCTTTTTCCGTTATAGCTCCTGATGCTGTTTACAACAATAAATACCACATTGATCAGGTAGAAGACCGGGACCATTAAGATCAGCAATTCCATGCGGCCCAAATTCATTATTGAAATGTCCGGAAGCGGAATTCTGATGTGAAAGATCAGGCTGAAAAAGAAAATCACATAGCTCAGGAACAGGATCAGGCACCAGGAAATTTGAAAGTTCAGCAGACGTTTGCCTATCTCATTCGTATGACTGATCTTATCCTTTTTCAAAATCCATATGGCAAGGGGAACAATGATCCCCAGCAGTGGAAATGCGATAAAGCTTAGTGCGGAGATGTTCAAAAATGCTAAAAACCCTTTATCTTCCCTTTCGGTCCAGTCTATCAGTTCATCGGGAGTGACATCGAGTGCGTTCGCTATTCTTTTCAAAGTATCACCCCGGGGCTCGGTTTCCCCACCCTCAATTCTCTGAATTGTTCTCAGGTTAATTTGAGCGGCCTCAGCTAGTTTTTCCTGGCTCAGTCCTTTACGGACACGCAGGTCTTTAATTTTTTGCGCTAATTCTGTGTTTTTCATCTTTTAAATATTTTGTTGCCGTAAAGGTATGTCAGGGTGCTATTTTTTCTTTACGACTTGTTTGCGGCATATTTACGGCATACTTGTCCAGGCCCGTTCCTGACACAAAATTCCCATTTCAACACCTGTATTTCCATAAACTTAAAACTCTTCAGCGGTTGACCTTGTGTTCGGATCCAGGAAAGTCAGAACGATAAATCCTGCTTCCTGATCAATGACAAAGTCGACCTTATCAGTCTTCTCGTAATCCTTATCGCTGTATGAACAGGCGTAATGCCATGCTAAATGGTATTTGAAACAAATTTTCCCGGCCTTTTTTTCAGCATCGTATTCTACCCAATCCAGCTTTAACCTGGTTAAGGTCACCGCACCGCCATCATCCGAATGATAGGATAGCAGCTGATGAACAAGCTCGTTTTCCGGATCAAGCACGGCTTCCGCATCTACGGGCAGCACCTTATTCAAAAAGTCAGCAATGCCGTTTTCAGGGAAGGGATGATCTCCCTTAGCATATTCAATTTTTAACTGGGACATACCCAAAAATAATACATTTTTTTTGCGTTACGCCGATAGTAAAACAGAACCTTTTGTTAAAATTTACAAATAAGGTGTGATGGTAACCGGGCCGATCAGACCGGAAGGCATTATTGACCATTTCGAAGCATCGAAAGCCTTATAGTTGATATCGACAAAATTGATTTCGTTATAATTTCTCCAAATGATTTTATTCTGGTCCATGTACCGGATCCTGTTGGCCATCAGATTTACCACTTCAACCTTAATGGTATTGTTTCCTGCTTTCAGGTATTCCCCTATACGGGCATGGAAGGGAATACTCCATAAAACCCCGACCTCTTTCCCGTTAATCCAAACCCGTGCACTTTCGCCTACCTGATTTAAATTGAGTACATACTCCTTTGCCGTTTTCGAGTTGAGGATAAAATTGCTGGTGTACACACCTGTTTCCGAAAAGTTCTGAAGTTTAGGATTCGCCAAACTTGTCCAGGAAACAAGTTTAGTTAAGTTTTGTGTCGCAGGCAATTCTGGCCCGCCTGCCGTAAAATTCAGCGACCAGGTATTGTTCAGTTCAACTTGTTTAGCCTGTTTATTTAAGTAAACCCATGAGGCAGCATCAATACCTGGTTTATCCGTAATTTTCAAGATCATGGCTTCACCGGGCCGCATTTGCAGCCTAACCCTTGTCTGTCCATCCTTCACCTGGGTTGCGGCAAGTCCGGATGCACCGCTTTGCGGGTCCATCATCAATGCGCTTCCATTGGCATTGACCGGCAAGTCCGCATCAATGTTTGCAGCAGTATGGTTAACGATATAATAGTATTTACCGCCGGCAAAACTGCGGCGGATAAATTGCAGGCCGACATCAGTCATTGCCTCGCGTTTTACAGCCCGGTTTTCCAGTGCCTTTTCAACATCAGATGTGAGCAGCATTATGCCTTTTCCAATCCTAACTTGCTTTACGCCATTCCCCGGATCAGCAAAATTCAATTTAGCCAGGCTTGTTTTTAACTGTGCCCTGCGCTCTTCCAGTTTGTGCAAACCCGGAACATCTTTTGGCAATTGCTGAAAGACAACCGTTGCGCCGTCGTCCGCCAGTTGAATCACTTTTTTAAGCGTTTCCAGGCTCATCATAACACATTCAGGGATGACGAGTACTTTATAAGGTGATGCGTTAGCTGAAGTATTGATCAAACCATTTTGAGCTGCAGATTGTGCCAATAACCGATCCGATGCAAAATCAAAAGCGTAACCGGATTTAGACAGTTCTTTTGACAACTTGTAAAAAGCTGTCGGATGTAGCCACTCATCAATATTGTGGACTTTAATGGCCATATCCATACCTTTTGCCTGGTTCCAAACATCGTATACTGGCCAATAGACGAGCAGTTCATTGTCTGACTGACCTGACTGAAGCACAGACTGGCATCTGGTCAGATAATCATTCATTCCATTAATTTGCGGCCACAAACTGTTATTCGGATTAAACTCCGCGGAAGCATAGAATAACCAGCCCGGCCATACTGCATCATCCGGAGAATTGGTGGTGCCGTGAAAAAAGATATGATTTACTCCGGCAATAAATAATTGTTCCGCTTCAGGCTTGCATTGTGAATACGAAGTTTTAAAATGTTCGGTCAGCCAGGTAAAGGTTTCTGAAGAAACCAGGCGTTTACCCCCTGTATGTGCTGCTGATGAAGCAAATTTAGACATCATAGGATCCGGATCTACGTTGCGGACATCTCCGCTATCTCTGCGAAGGCCAGGGATGAAGAAGCGACTGGAACCAAAAGTTTCGGTTTCCGGAATATCGACAGCCCCATAAAGATCCAGCAGATTTCCCGGTGAGCCGTGCGATTGGTTCTTGGTGACCGATCCATATTTATGTGCCCAGGCTGTCCAGTTGTTCGTAAAATTATCCAGCAACAGGCCGCTCATCGTTTCTCTGTAATCTGATTTTAAACGCGCCACTTTTTCGCTTACCGAATCTTTGCCGGTCAGTTCCTGCAGATGCCTCTTTAAGTCATAACCTCTGCGTTTCGAGAATTCTTCAAAAAAAGTAGGTGTCCAGTTTGCGCTATAGACTTCATAGCTGTCGTTAAAAAACGCCCTTACTCCCTGCGGTTTGTTGCTAAAAGCATAATCAAACCGGCTCAGATAATTCGTCACCGCATTTTTATCCAAATGATCCAGTGTAAAACCCTGCCCGCCCGGAGCTGCCCGTTTCACTGCCTGATGGGTCTTGCCTGCAAAAGCTGCATAGACCTTCCAGTCACCAGAGTCAGCTATCCAGTTCAATATTCCATCCGCACCAACTTTATTAAACAGATCCGATGTCTTGCCACTATTGCCATATGCTGTAACTGCCTGCAATATCGCCGCGTCCTGTTTGGTTTCCTTTACTTTGATGGCTTCATTTAGCTTTTCGCCGGACTTAAGTTCGTACTGCTGGACGATCAGCTTCGTTGCAGCATGTTCCGGTTTTACCAATGGGCCACCAAAAGGCCAACCCGTACCTGTATTCATATCTACTCCAATTCCAAGGGCATTGGATTTTTGAACCGCATAGTGCAGCATATCTATCCATTTGGGCGACAGGAAATCTATGTATCTTTTCTCGAAACCTACAGCTCCGTATATCGGGGTAATTTCGACACCGCCAATACCGGCTTGCTGATATTGAGTGAGTACTTTACTGATGTTAACTTCATCTACCGCATTACCCATCCACCACCAGCGGACCCAGGGTTTCATTTGTTTTTCCACTGCCGGCCATGGACCCGCCGGTTTAGTTTTATGTTGTGCATTTGCGGTGCTAACTAAAAACGCAATAACGCCAAGTGTGATTAAGGTAAGCTTCATTTTAATGCAATTTAGCCATCTATACTGCTATTAACAAATCATCAGATATCATAGCCTGGTGTTATACAATAGCAACTTCACCCGCATAAATCGTAGTACTTACCTTATCACCGGCCCAGGCCGTTCTTGGAGATCTGATCAATATATTTGTGGAGGGATACCCGGAGCACAAATACTTATGTTGAAAAAAATCATATTAACGCAGTTCTTCGAAGGTCAAAACCATATATAATTCGTTTATTTTGACATTATCCGTAAAATTTACGGATTTAGCCACAATCATTGCTATTATAGACTGAAATATCGATTTTTACCTTATCAAATTCCATCAATTGGTTATAAAAAATGAAAAATAAATTCTTGTTTACTCTCGCTCTTTCGGGATTGTGCCTGGCTGTGAATGCCCAGCAGGTAAAGTTTACCGAATACGACCTGGATAATGGCCTGCATGTAATTCTTCACCAGGACAAAACAGCTCCGGTGATAGCCGTCTCGGTAATGTATCATGTCGGCTCTAAGGATGAAGATCCGCAAAGAACCGGCTTTGCCCATTTTTTTGAACATCTTCTTTTTGAAGGCAGTGACAACATGAAGCGCGGAGATTTTATGAAGATTGTCAGCAGCAATGGCGGACAGAATAATGCCAACACTTCACAGGACAGGACGTTTTATTATGAGGTCTTCCCTTCAAATCAGCTCGAACTCGGGCTATGGCTGGAAAGCGAACGCATGCTGCATCCGAAAATTGACAATGCGGGTGTTAAGACTCAAAACGAAGTGGTTAAAGAAGAAAAGCGGATGCGTATCGACAATAAGCCTTATGGTAAGTTTGCCGAAAACATCTTCACTCATTTATTTGAAGGGCACCCGTACAGCTGGCAGCCAATCGGTTCTATGGCCCATCTGGATGCTGCAAAACTGGATGAATTTATTGCTTTCTTTAAAAAATATTATGCGCCGAACAATGCAGTGCTAACAATAACCGGGGACCTGGACATAGA
>NZ_DATHGC010000201.1:0-2729 GCF_035317785.1 Pedobacter sp.
ACTTAGACAAAAACAACAAAATGCATTACTATATTCGGAATGAAATGGTATGTAATCCGTAAACAGGATATGTTAAGTTCTTTTCAGGACGATGTCAAGTTAATCCAGGACTAGTGTAAAGCTATTCCAGGACTAGACAAAGGAGTTGGTTTGGATGTGCCCTTCGCAACACCTTGCATATACCTTGGTAAAACCCCGGCAAATTCAGGCGCAGGCCAAGAGCGCCCTAAATGAATAAGCATCTAAATTTTTTAGATAAAAGAAATGAACATATATTTACGCAAAGCGTATATGGTAACCAAAATTGCAACATCAAAAAGACTGGAGGGTATTAGCGAATACTACTTCTCCCAAAAACTCAGGGAAATTGATTCCCTGAATAAAGAAGGCAAAAACATCATTAACCTCGGTATCGGCAGCCCCGATCTTCCGCCGCATCCGGATGTGATCAAAACACTACAGGAGGAAGCAGCCAAACCCGGAGTGCATGGTTATCAGGGCTATAAAGGTATCCCTGCATTGAGACAGGCCTTCGCAGACTGGTATCAGCGCTGGTACCGGGTAAGCCTCAATCCTGATACAGAAGTTTTGCCGCTGCTTGGCTCAAAAGAGGGCATCATGCACATTTGCATGACTTATCTGAATGAAGGAGATGAGGCATTGATCCCGGATCCGGGCTACCCTACTTATGGCAGTGCGGTTAAACTCGCCGGAGGCAAACCCCTGGCTTACCTCTTAAAAGAAGAACAAAACTGGTATCCCGATTTGGAAGCCCTGGCAGCAACAGATCTGAGCAAAGTAAAGCTCATGTTTGTGAATTACCCGCATATGCCTACAGGCCAGCCTATAGCGCCCGGTTTATTTGAAAGCTTAATCAGCTTTGCAAAAGCACATCAGATCCTGCTGATCCATGACAACCCTTACAGCTTCATTCTGAATGACAACCCTGTAAGTCTTTTAGAAGCGCCCGGCGCCAGAGAAGTAGTATTGGAACTCAACTCTTTAAGCAAATCACACAATATGGCCGGCTGGCGGATCGGCATGCTTTGCGGCTCCAAAGAACGCATTGAAGAAGTATTAAGGTTCAAGAGCAATATGGACAGCGGTATGTTCATGCCCCTGCAGCTGGCCGCAGCAAAAGCTTTAAGCCTCGGCTCTGACTGGTACAGTCACATCAATGGCATCTACTCCCAAAGAAGAGCTAAAGTATACCTTATGCTCGATATTCTTGGCTGCAGCTACGCGCCGAATCAGGTTGGTTTATTTGTCTGGGCAAAAATCCCTGAACATTATGAAGATGCCTATGCCCTTAGCGATGAAGTTCTTTACGGCGCCAACGTATTCCTGACACCGGGCGGCATATTTGGCAGCCAGGGCAGCCGCTACATCAGGATCAGTCTTTGCGGTGACCTTTCCCGGTTTGAGCAGGCGATAACACGGATCAGCAAATGACACAAACAATGTGTATAAAGATTAACTTTGCATCATGAAGATAGCAGTAGTCGGCCTCGGGCTTATCGGCGGTTCCATGGCTTTGGTGTTGAAGCAAAAGGGCTTTGCCTCAAAAGTATACGGCGTGGACAACCAGGAGGCACACACACAAAAGGCACTGGAGCTGGGCATTGCAGACGAAATAACTGACCTGGACAACGCAATAGCCAGCAGTGACCTGATTATACTGAGCACCCCGGTAAGTGTTTGCACCACATTATTGCCCAGGGTGCTGGACCAGGTAAAGCACCAGATCGTACTGGATACCGGTTCCACTAAAACCTCCCTGCTTGAAGCGGTAAAAGGGCACGCCGCCAGGGGCAGGTATATCGCTACCCATCCCATGTGGGGTACCGAATTCAGCGGGCCTGAAGCAGCAACAACTGATGCTTTCTATGGCCGGGCCAATGTGATCTGCAATGCAGCAGAAAGCGATAAAGATGCCCTGGCAGCAGTAGAGCAATTGTATACTTTGCTCGGTATGTACAATGTATATATGGAAGGAAAGGACCATGATGTACACGTGGCCTACGTCAGCCACATTTCCCACATTACCTCATTTGCCCTGGCCAACACCGTACTGGAAAAAGAGAGAGAAGAAAATGCCATATTTGAGCTGGCCAGTGCCGGTTTTGAAAGTACAGTAAGGCTGGCCAAAAGCAGCCCTGCCATGTGGATGCCCATATTTAAACAGAACAAGGAAAATGTGCTCGATGTACTGAACGAACACATTACCCAGCTCAGGAAATTCAAATCCTGTATTGAAAAAGAGAACTGGGCTTACCTTACGGAGTTGATGGAACATGCGAACAAAATTAAAGATGTGCTGGACCGGAAAGAATAAGCATTTACCTGGCCACTGTACCCAATGAAAAATTTAAATACACAGGAACATGATCAGAGATTGACCTTGCAGCTTTAGCACTTTCAAAATCAAGATAAAAATGCACGATACCGGATGTTGATGGGTTTAAGCCCTTAGTTTTGAAATAGAAGTTATCATATGCTGAAGCCAGACAATCACCATTAACACACACTTGTTTTAATGTGGTTTTCTGAGCAGTAAAAGCCGGGGTATAACCCATCTTTCTCAAAGGGTTAAAGACAGTATGCGATTGTGGCAAGTTAAAATCCCCGCAGAAAATAAGGTTATCACCGGGATACAAAGCGGGCATATGTTTGAAATACCTGATCTCCGTTTCAGGTTGTTTTGATTTGGGAACTGCATGAAAACTAAC
>NZ_DATHGC010000202.1:0-3451 GCF_035317785.1 Pedobacter sp.
GAAACTTTGTCCGCCGGGTGATTTTAAAAACCAGGCTATGTTTTCGTTGTTTACTGGTTCGGCTTATCAGCTGTCAAGGAATTATCAGCAAGCGATCTATTACTTTGAGCAATGTGCATCGCTGTCCTCGAAAGCGGGGAAAACAACCTACGGGGTGATAGCCTTAGGACAGCTGAGCCATATGTACGAATTTACCGGCAACATCCCAATGCGAAAAAGGAACCTCAACCGGATGATCAAGATGGCAGATACAGCCCGGGACATCAAGACGAAGGAAACTTTGTATTCCGCATTGGGCGGCTATTATTATGATACAGACGAATATGAAAAATCGGTTAAATACCGCCTGTTGGATATTGAGCTGCTGAAAAAGATTAGTAAGACAGACACCGCCAGGAATAAAAACGTAGTGGTGGGCTACGCCCTTAGCAACATGGGCGCCATGATGAGTTACCTGGGAAGGGATAAAAAAGCCATTGAATATTTTGATGATGCCCGGGAGTATATTGGCGAGTATGTGCTTCGAAACGGAGAAGAAACGCTGTACAGAAATTATTTGATCTCTTATCTGGCGTTAAAAAAGCCAGATAGCGCGCGAGTGTATTATAACTTGGTTTACAAGGGAATGAAAGGCATTGATACGCTTTATTCGCTGATGAGCTATGTCAATTATTCATTTGGCAATTATTACCTGGAGCAAAAGAAACTGGACAGTGCGCTACATTATGCAAAACTTGGTGTCCGCTTTGGAAAAAAGGCCTCCGGTACGGATCCGCTGATTGAATCAAATCTGCTTTATGGTACGGTGTTGAGCGAACAGGGAAAATACGCCGAGGCTGTCGAGTACTTGAAGCCGGGATTGATAGGTTCTTTTGAATTTGATAAAGAAAGTCTTTCAAACCTTCACAAAGGGCTGGCCAAGTCATATGCCGGGCTCAGGACCTGGGACAAGGCTTATTATCATTTGGGTGAAGCAAGCCGGTTGAGTGATAGTTTGCTGAAGTCGATTGCTGATAAAAATTTCAACGAGATAGAAGGCAAATACCAGAATTCCCAGAAGATCCAGCAGATTAAAGTGAAAAATCTACAGCTTAGCGCGGGGCGCAGACAGCGGATCTGGCTTTTTGGGGGAGTCGCATTGTTATCTGTCGTTGTCTTTTTGCTTGTGGTCATTTATCGAAGCAAGAAACGCAGCGCAGATGTACTGGATGGGAAGAATAAGGCCCTGGCTCTACTGAACGAACAACTTGAAGAGGCCAACCAGACCAAGGCCAAGTTGTTCAGTATCATTAGCCATGACCTTCGCTCACCGATCAGCCAGGTTTATCAGTTCCTGAAATTGCAGCAGCTGAATCCTCAATTGCACGACGAAGCCCAGAAAAAGGAATTAAGTTCCCGGATCCAGGAAGCTACTGGTTCGTTACTGGAGACCATGGAAGACCTGCTGCTGTGGAGCAAAACACAAATGAGCCATTTCAATACCAGCTTGCAACCGACGATTTTACATCCTGTGCTTTTGCAATGCGAGCAATTGCTGAAGCTCAATATAGAATCGAAGCATTTGAAGGTCCTAAACCGGGTACCAGAAGATATTTCAGTTGTTACCGACCCGTATTTTCTGCAGACCATTGTCCGTAATTTGTTGCAAAACGCCGTAAAGGCCTCTCCAGATGGTGGTCAAATTGAGATTAGTGTCAGAAAAGACGCGGATCAGACCATACTCGTGATAAACAACCATGGAAAAAGCTTTAGTCAGGAAGATTATCTTTCCGCGCTGTCCAGTGAAAACAATGCAAGGAGTCTGTCGGGACTCGGGTTGCGACTGGTCGACGAGCTTTCTGCCAAGTTAAACCATAAAATTGCATTTGCATCGGACGAAGATGGCGTTACCACGGTGACGATCAGCTTCTTTAATTCCTGATACCTCAACGTTTTTCCTTTCAACGATTATTACCGTTCGTTCATCGATCGGATCGTCGTTTTGACCATGCACCCCGCTACCTTCATGTCATTAGATACCCTATTCAGACATGAAAAAATTAATCACTACAAACAGAAATTTACTTTGGATACTGTCAATATCTATTTGCTGTATCCTTGGATGCACGACAGAGGGCCTGACAGGTCCGGAAGGCCCGGCGGGCCCAATAGGAACAAGCGGAGCCACAGGCGCTAAAGGTGATGCCGGCGCAGTCGGTGCAGCTGGCAAGGACGGAAGTACGATCTACAGTGGTACCGGAGTACCTGCACTTGCAGTTGGCAATATAGGTGATTATTACCTGGACAGAACCTCGGCAAATTTATATGGTCCAAAGGCCGGAGCAGGGTGGGGCACTCCACTACTGCTGATGGGTGCTCAAGGGGCGACTGGTGCTACAGGAGCAAATGGCGCTGACGGAACCAATGGGACGGACGGAAGCAAAACACTTAGTGGAACCACGAGTCCATCTGTGGCATTGGGTAATTCCGGAGATTATTACCTGGATAAATCATCCTATTTATTATATGGACCTAAAGATGCCAACGGATGGGGAATTCCTCTTTTGCTGCGCGGTGCTGCGGGAGTTCAGGGGCCGACCGGTGCTGCCGGTAAAGATGGCAGCATTATTTATAGCGGGTCGGGGGTTCCGGATGCCACAATTGGAACAAATGGGGATTATTACCTGGATAAAAATACAGGGAATTTATATGGACCAAAAACAGGAACCGGATGGGGCATCGCTTTAATCCTCAGGGGAACCAATGGCACAAATGGCACTGACGGAGCCAATGGTGCCGATGGCACTGACGGAGTGAATGGAACGAACGGCACAAATGGTGCCAACGGAGTCAACGGCAGTACAACACTTAGCGGTAGCGGTACGCCGGCAGTGGGTTTAGGAGCAATCGGAGACTATTACCTGGACAAAACCAATTATTTATTATATGGTCCGAAGGTAGCAGCCGGATGGGGCGTGGCGTTATTACTGCGGGGTGCCGGTGGCGCACAGGGTCCTGTCGGCCCGGCGGGTAAGGACGGCACTGTAATTTATAGCGGCGAAACTGAACCGGATGAGGCCCTGGGTAAACTGGGTGATTTTTATTTTGCTACGGTGACCGCGATCATGTATGGTCCAAAATCAAATTTAGGCTGGGGGCCTGGGGTCAGTCTGAAAGGGACAAACGGTACAAATGGAACCAATGGTACTAATGGTGCTAACGGCAGTAACGGTACCAATGGCAGTTCTGTTTTAAATGGGGTAGGACTACCCGCCAATACGCTGGGCAATAATGGAGATTTCTACATTGACATTTCCACTTATGTTATATATGGGCCAAAGGCAGGCGGCACATGGAGTCCTTACGGAACATCTTTAAGGGGGCAAAATGGTGCCGACGGCAATGCAAATGTGATTGCCCTGGAAACACCAGATAATGTAACTTTCAGCTGGTCATATGAATTTAATAATCG
>NZ_DATHGC010000203.1:0-15852 GCF_035317785.1 Pedobacter sp.
TGACAGCCGGCGATATTGGCTATCGTTATGTGCTGCGTGTGCTGGATGATGCGGGCAGGTCAGATGTGATCTATGACATGAACAGCCGCTCAGATGTGCCGGGCTATGGCTGGCAGCTGGCGCATGGTGCTACCGCGCTGACCGAATCCTGGCAGGCCTATGGTTTTGTTTCCAATAACCACTTTATGCTGGGCCACCTCATGGAATGGCTATATAGCGGAATAGGAGGGATACGTAATGCTAAAGGTGCTATAGCTTATCAGACCATAGAGGTCAGACCCCAAATAGTAGGTGACCTGACCAATGCCAGGGTCACCTATGAGTCTCCTTATGGTACCATCTTGTCCTCCTGGAAGAAAACAGGGCTTGAATTTGCGCTCGAAGTCGAGATTCCTGCCAATAGCAAGGCTATAGTTTATTTACCTGCCAGTGCCGATTCGGTTATTCTTGAGGGCGGGAAAGATATCCGCGGATCAAAGATTTTCCGTCTGACTGCTGTAGACAGCAAGCAGGTCAAAATCGAAATCGGCTCAGGTAAGTACAATTTCAGTGTAAAGATCCTTAAGAACTAGCCGGTCTCGACCTGCTCTTATTGTGCCATTTTCTGCCACCACCGCCACTGCCTGGAGTTTTCTTTGCTCCGCTGAGGTTGGGCTGTTTTTCTGTACGCTGCGGACGTGCTCCCCTTGAAGGTTTGGTCTTGCCTTTCGCTTTAGCTTCGGCAGCACCTGCCATCAGGCTTTGCCAGCTCATCGCGTAAGGGTGGTCTTCTGTTACCGGAACTTTAAGTCCGATCAGCTTTTCAATATCATCAAGGAATTCTTTTTCTTCTCCATCGCAAAAGGAAAGCGCTGTACCGCTCAGTCCTGCGCGTCCGGTACGTCCGATGCGGTGTACATAGGTCTCGGGGATGTTTGGCAGTTCGTAATTGATGACATGCATCAGCTCGTCCACATCAATACCACGTGCAGCGATATCAGTAGCTACTAAAATACGGGTGGTCTTTGCTTTGAAATTGGTCAGTGCCCTTTGTCTGGCATTCTGCGATTTATTGCCATGTATGGCCTCCGCTTTTATTCCCGCCTTGATCAGGTCTTTTACGATCCGGTCAGAACCATGTTTGGTACGGGCAAAAACAAGCGCAGTCTCAATGGTCCTGTCTTTTAAGATGTGCAGCAAGAGGTCCTTCTTGTCATTTTTAGAAACAAAAAAGATCTGCTGCTGAATTTTTTCTGCAGTAGAAGATACCGGGGTTACTTCAACTTTAACAGGGTTTTTTAAGATAGTATCTGCCAGGGTCTGGATTTCTTTTGGCATGGTAGCCGAAAAGAACAGCGTCTGTCTGATTGCAGGCAGTTTGGCAATGACTTTCTTGACGTCATGGATAAAGCCCATGTCGAGCATGCGGTCTGCCTCGTCCAGTACAAAGATCTCTACATCGCGGAGATTGATGAAGCCCTGGTTCATCAGGTCCAGTAAACGGCCCGGAGTGGCTACCAGAATGTCAACACCTCTGTGCAGTGCATCCGTTTGTGCTTTTTGTCCCACGCCGCCAAATATGACCAAATGACGAAGCGGAAGGTTTTTTCCATAAGCTTTGAAGCTTTCTTCGATCTGGATAGCCAGTTCCCTGGTTGGGGTCAGTATCAATGCCTTGATGGCCTTGTGTACCTTGGTATTTTCATGCGGCTTACTCAGCAGCTGCAGCATAGGAATGGCAAAAGCAGCAGTTTTACCTGTGCCGGTTTGCGCACACCCGAGCAGGTCTTTGCCTTGTAATATAGATGGGATGGATTGTTCCTGGATTGGGGTAGGTTGTGTATAACCTTCTGTTTGCAGCGCTTTTAAAATTGGCTCAATCAGATCTAGTTCTTGAAATAACAATGTGTTGTCTTTTAGTGATTAAATGAGGCGAACGAATATCACCCTGCTGCAAAGGTACATATAATACTCAGAGTAGAGAATTTTTAATCGGAATGTGTATTTGTTGAAACTTTGTGGTTGATTCAACTGCATTATTCGGTTATGTTTGTATTATACTCATTTACATCATGGCTGAACCGAATTATAACGAAGATAGCATCCGCTCACTCGACTGGAAGGAACACATCAGATTACGTCCCGGTATGTATATCGGTAAACTTGGCGATGGTTCTGCGCAGGATGACGGGATCTATGTGCTGCTGAAGGAAATCATGGATAACTCTATTGATGAGTTTGTTATGGGCTCCGGCCGCACGATAGAGATTACGGTGTCTGAGCATAAGGTGAATGTGCGTGATTATGGCCGGGGAATTCCTTTGGGTAAGGTGATAGACTGCGTGTCCAAGATCAATACCGGCGGTAAATATGACAGTAATGCTTTTCAGAAATCTGTTGGTCTGAACGGTGTGGGTACAAAAGCAGTGAATGCATTGTCAGCCAATTTTGTGGTACAGTCTTACCGTGACGGCAAAACCAAGAAAGTGGAGTTTTCCAAAGGAGAGATCGTGCTGGACAATGAGGTTATTGAAACCACACAGCGCAACGGTACTTCCATTACTTTTTACCCTGATGAGACCATTTTCAGAAACTACCATTACATATCTGACTTTGTAGAAAGTATGATCTGGAACTATGTGTTCCTGAATACAGGTTTGACAGTGAATTACAACGGGCAGAAATTTTTATCTGAGCGCGGATTGTATGACCTGCTGCACAAGGTCGCCGATGTGGAGAACATCCGGTACCCGGTGATTCACCTCAAAGGCAATGACATCGAGATCGCGATGACCCACGGACAGCAATATGGTGAAGATTACCACTCTTTTGTGAACGGTCAGCACACCACACAGGGCGGTACACACCAGGCAGCATTCCGCGAGGCGGTGGTAAAGACCATAAGAGAATATTATAAGAAAGAATTTGACGCCTCCGATGTGAGGTCGTCCATTATAGCGGCTGTTTCGGTACGGGTGCAGGAACCTGTTTTTGAGTCGCAGACCAAGACAAAGCTGGGTTCTCAGAATATGGGCCCCGAAGGACCTTCTGTACGTACTTTCATCAATGATTTTGTTAAAAAAGAACTGGATGATTACCTGCATAGGCATGCTGATGTTGCGGATGCACTGCTGAAAAGGATCATGCAGTCTGAGCGGGAGCGCAAGGACATTGCCGGTATTAAGAAGCTGGCCAACGACCGGGCAAAAAAAGCTTCTTTGCACAACAAGAAACTGAGGGACTGCAAGGTACATTTCAATACCAATCATGATAAGCGCTATGAAACGACGCTATTCATTACTGAGGGAGATTCGGCTTCCGGTTCCATCACCAAATCAAGAGATGTGGATTGCCAGGCAGTCTTTAGTTTGAAAGGCAAGCCTTTGAACTGTTATGAACTGACCAAGAAAGTGGTTTACGAAAATGAGGAGTTCAACCTGCTGCAGCATGCGCTGAATATTGAGGACGGATTGGATGGCCTGCATTACAACAACATTGTGATCGCTACCGATGCCGATGTGGACGGGATGCACATCAGACTGCTGATGATGACTTTCTTCCTACAGTTCTTTCCTGACCTGGTCAGGGCGGGACATGTTTATATTCTGCAAACGCCTTTGTTCCGTGTACGCAATAAAAAAGAAACGATCTATTGCTATAGCGATGATGAGCGTAAAAAAGCGATAGAGAAACTTGGCAATAAACCGGAGATCACCAGGTTTAAAGGATTGGGAGAGATCTCACCTGATGAATTCGGACTGTTTATCGGTAAGGACATCAGGCTTGATCCTGTGATCCTGAAAGACCAGACCATCAAAAGCTTGCTGGAGTACTATATGGGTAAGAACACGCCCGACAGGCAGCAGCACATCATCAGGAACCTGAGAGTAGAAAAAGATACCGTAGAAGCATTGATCTCTGCAGATGAGGATGCCGCAACAACCGCGGTGGTACATGATGTAGTAGACGCGGATGAGGATCTGGCGGAATCGGCTTAAGTTTCGGTTGGTTTATCCACTTTGGTATCTTCCGGGTGCTGAGGAGGCAGTACGGTTACTTTTTGCTCCACCACTACGATCTTGGTATGTACGGCATATTTGCTTGGCGTGATTCCCTTTGCATACCGCTCCGCATAAGCTTGTGTAAATTCTGCTCCAAAATACAGGATAATCGCTGTATAGTAGATCCATAAGAGGATGACAATGATGGAGCTCGCGGCCCCGAATGCTGAGCCCGGATTGCCTTTTTCTATATAGATGCCAATGGCGTATTTACCCAGACTAAACAGCAATGCGGTAAATAATGCGCCCACCAGCGCAGGCTTCCATTTCAGGTTTACATCCGGCAATACCTTAAATATGATGGCGAAAATACTGGTCACAACCGCCAGGGTCAGGGCATTGGTCACAATGAGCATCAGTAGTTCTGAGACCTTTTCAATGCCTATTTTAGTAGCATAGCCTTCCAGTCTGCCTCCAATACCTACTACTATACTATTGATTACCAGTGAAACCAGCAGCAGAAAGCCGAGTGAAGCGATCATAGAAAAAGAAAGGAGTCTATTTGTGATCAGTTTTTTCCAGCCTTTTTTTGGAACTGCCTTTACTTTCCAGATCAGGTTGATGCTGTCCTGGATCTCGATGAAAATGGCCGTAGCACCTACGATCAGGGTTACGATCCCGATGATCAGTCCGATGGTGCTTTTGCCTGACAGGTTTGCATTGTTTACAAAGCTCCTGAGCTGATTGGCGGCATCAGCACCTACCATTTCGCTGATTTCGCCAAACAATTTGGTATTGGGGTCCATGTTGTCACCCAGGAACAAGGTTGCTGCAGAGATCACGATAATGATCAGCGGCGTTAAAGAAAATATAGTATAATAGGCGAGAGCGGCGCTGAGCTTCATTACGCGGTCTTCCATAAACCCTTTGCCCGCCGCAATGAATAAGTGGGCAGTTGCTTTTACAAAATGAGTGGCTTTCTTTAAAAATGTCATGACCAATATTAAAAAGGATATCCTATGCCAATATTATAAATTAAATTCTCTTTGCGCCAGGTACTGCTGCCAAAATCAACCTGGTCTATGACCCAGCGTTTTCCTGGTTCCAAATAAGGTTTCCGGATCGGGAAGGCAACATCTAATCTGATTACAAAAATGGTAGCATCGACACGGAGGCCGGCTCCTGTACCAACGGCAAGTTCGTTCAGCGCGTTTTTGAATTTGAACCCTGAGCCCGGCTTGCCGAGGGTCGCAGGCGCATCGTCTGTCGCTGGGGTGCCTTTATCTTCTTTTCTGAGCCAGATGTTACCTGCATCTGCAAATAGGGCGCCATGCAGGACACTTACAATTTTAAACCTGAGCTCTGTATTCAGCATCGCCTTGATATCACCTCCCTGATCGGCGAATTCGGTATCAGACATCTTGTAGGTACCTGGTCCTAAGGCGCGTGCACGGAATGCACGGATGTCGTTGCTTCCCCCGGCAAAGAACTGGCGTACAAAAGGCAGTGTGTTGCTGTTGCCATAAGCGTAGCCATAGCCCAGGTTAAGCCTGTTTGCCCATACTACATTGCGGGTCAGTTTGTAGTAGTTCCGCAAATCTGTCTCCAGTCTCACAAACTGAGTCAGCGGTGTTTTTAAGAAAGATTTATTCCCATCTGCGTCTTTACCTACAAAAAGGCCCCATACATTGCCGCCTGTTTCCAGGCTTCCGTTAAAATAGAGGTTGTTCCTTCGCTCTTCCTCCATTTGATTGGTGTAGGTGAAGTTGTAGTTGCTTCCTATGATGAATTGTTTTTCAAGGGCGCCTCTGAGACCAATCCTATATAAACTATCACGCTGTTTAATGTCAGTAAATTTTGATGGCTGGACATAGTTGATAGAGATCGGATTAAAGGTGTGCTCCTTGTACTTGCTTTCTTTGAAATTATAACCGTATTCACCTTTGATGGAGTTCAAGCTGTACAGGGAGCCCCTGCTCAGCAATTGATAAGAAGCAGACACGATCGTTTTTGGTATAAACGCATTGGTACTGTTGAACCTGAAAAACGGAATAATGAAGCGGGGAAATGTCAGTTTGCCCTCCGTCGTAAAGGAATAGGAGTTGAGGCCTTTGGACTGCCCGCTGACCTGTGTTTCAAAGCCACCGCTCACACTCACATCCAATTGCTCGGCACCCCTGAACAAATTCCTGGTGGTCTGTGTCAGCTTTACTTCAGAACCCACAAAGTTGTTGGACTTGCTGGTCCCTGTGACGGAGAATGACAAAGAGTTCTTTTTTAGCGGGGTCAGGTAAATGTTTAGGTCAAGCTGGTTGTTTTTAAAACTATCCAGCGGGAGAAATTCAGCCTTTACACCCTGAAAGACCCCGATGTTGACCATCCGGTTTAATGATTGGTTGTGATCTTTTCTGTTGTATAATTCATCTTTCTTAAAGAACACAAGGCGGTTGAACACCCATGGTTTGAAGGTGTTCCTGTTGTCATAAATATTAAAATCATTGAACTTCACCGGTTGGAGGCTTCTCAGTGCAGAGTCCCGGCGCAGACTATAAGTAGGGTAGATGTTAATGTTATTGATGGTATAAGGTTTCAGCCCTGCATCCGGCGCGATATCTTTTACTTTTACGGTGATATTTACCAGGCTTTTGCCGATGGTACTGTCTACCTGCAGGATGAGATAATCCGGGCTAAAATAAAAATAGCCGTTTTCCTTCAGGTCATTGTCAATCCTGATCCGCTCATTCTTATAGGTTTCCAGATCGTAAAAATCCCCGACTTTCAAGAGCGTCTTGTCTTTGTTTTGGTTGACGATATTGGCCAGATTGCCGCTGTCTTTGGGGAAAGTGATGCTGTTGATCTTGTATCGTGGCCCGGTCAGCGCAGTATAAATCGCCTTTGCCCTTCGGTTCTTCACGACCGTGTCGCCCGTGACTTCCGATTGCAGATAACCCTGACTAATGAGGTAACTGGTGAGTACATCATTGTTGTATTTCAGCTTGACATCACTGAGCAACACGGGTGGCTCACCGACTTTGGTGCGTAGCCAATGCTTTATACCTTTGGGTTTTTTCGGCTCACCCGCTATGTTATAAACCCAAAGCTTAAATTTCAATCCGAGGATCGATTTATTAGGACGTGGCCTGGTCTTTTCTTCGAGTGTGCCCTTTACCGCTTTCTGGTCATCAATTTTTCCGGTCGAGTCTGGGTTGATCTTTACTTCAGCACCCGTATACAGGTTTTGTCCCGGTTTTAAATAGCGGGTATTGCTGCAGGCAGCCAGCACCGCACATAAACAAATCAATATAAGAGGTCTAATTAGTTGTCTCATTGGTAGGTTTTTGTTCTAATGCTTCTTTATTCCTGTTTTCCTGCTCGCGTGCCTCATTCTTCAGCCTTCTTTCTCTTCTCTGTTCCCGGGTTTCTTTTTTCTGGAAGATCTCCCTGAATTTATTGTAGTCTACCACGAGGGCAAAACCAAGACCCGTTTCAATGATCTGCCCCTCTATCACGCCCTCATTCTGGTTGCGTCTGTACGCCCTCAGCCTGTACCGGCCGTCTGCCGAAAGGGCATATTCCACATTCACGTTTCCGGCTATATTTGTCGATTTCTGGTTCTGATTGGCCGGGCCTTCCAGGCCAAAGGAACTGCCGACGGTTACGGTCAGCCGGTCGTTCAGCAGTTTTTTAGATAAGCCTACTTCAAGATCCGTTTTTTGTTCCAAAGATCCGGTAGAGTAATCTTCAGACGAGTTGACGCCGAAGTTGATGTCCACTCCCTGTATCAAATCAGAAGCGAGATTATTCAGCTGCTCCGTCAACAATTTGCTTACACTGGAGCGGGCAAGTGTAGATACGCCACCGCCGCCGCCAGCCAGGCTTTGAAATGGATTGTCAGCGATGAACCTGTTTAAAGCCAGCAACGCAAATACCTGTTTGTTCAGTTCACTTTCATCCCTGTTTACCTGCAATAACTTAGTATACACACGTCCTTCAAGTGCGCCCCTTTCATTTTCCGGCAGGTCCAGCCTGAACGATATTTTTGGTTTCATCAGTTCCTCCTTCATCATCAGGTAGACCTGGATTGGTAATTTTGTTTTCGCCTGCATATTTTCGGCCTCATTCAGCAGGTCTATCGGTGCAGCATTTACCTCGTAAAGTGCAGTAAGGTCTACATTGGCGGACATCGGGTCGCCGGTCCAGACGATATTGCTTCCTTTGACCAGTTTAAATTCTTTTTTACCAAGTGGGCCTACGGAAAGGTTATATGAGCCATCAGTGATCTCATATCTTCCTGTCAGACTGGTTTTACTCGGATCCATCGTGGCCACCAGGTTGGCTTGTCCCCGTACTTTCAGCGCATCACCATTTGAAGGATCAACCACGATGTTCAGTTCAGCTTCCGGGTCTATGTTAAGCGTAGCGCTCAGGGTCATTCCCTGTATGGGCGACTTAGTGATGCTGTCCCCGTTCAGTGCTTTCTGCCCGTTATAAGGTGCAGCATCGGCATCGATAAACTGTACGATTCCTTCCTGGTCTATCACCGAAGGATCGTCCACCGGTAAAGCAAAAAAGAATTTAGTCCCCTTTTCCACGGTGATGTTCATGTCTACATCGGGCTGGTTCAAATCTCCTCTTACCTTAATGTTGCTGGTCAGATAGACGGTACCATAGATCATGTCATTGTCCTGGGCGGTGGAGTTTAGCGCACGGAAATTGTTGGTCCTGATGTCCATGTTGAACTTAAAGTTCTGGTAGTCAGTGGTCTGTATGCCGCCGTCTATGATCGCTTTTCTGCCAAGAGAATCGAGTATGGTAAAATTATCAAAATTCACGCCCTGCTCGGTAAAGCTGATGGTTTCGTCAGGCATCCTCAGGTAGGAATTGACATAAGCAGCGGTAAATGCCACCTGCTTGAACCTCAGGTCCCCAATGACTTTGGGCGAAGCTATTGCACCTTTTACAGTCATTTGTCCGGTGATGGCGCCCGAACCTTTTTTGATCTGGCCCATGGACAGGCTTTCGAGTTCCTTCAGGTCCAGCTTGTCAATGTTGACCGTCAGGTCGAGCGCATTTTCTGTATTGGTATAATAAAATCCGTTCACCCTCAATTCGTGCACTCCGGCCAAAGCCACATTTATTTCGTAGGCATTTGCGGTATTGTTATTGACCGCCACACGAAGCGTGCCCAGCTGGTCTTTTTGATAGCGGAGCTGATCGATGGTCAGGTTGGCCTCAAACTTCGGCGTATCCATGAGCTCTTTTGCGTCAACCGTGCCGTTGATGATCCCGCCCACCAAAGCACTGTCCTGCTCTGCAAATTTGGTCAGGGTCTCTATCCGGAAATCTTTAAACTGCACTTTTACAGGAGAATTCGGCGTTTTGTCCGTGCTGTTGATGCTCAGCAGCTGGTTGCCTTTGCTCAGGTTAAACTGGTTGGCCAGTATGCCTGATTTACCAAATTGCAGGTAATTTTCAGGGGAGATGGCCCATTTCTCATAATCGAGCAGCAGTTTGTTGGGATCCAGCGAAAACTGATAGTCCTTATTGATCGACTTAAACGTGCCGCCCAGCACATACCTGTCTTTACGTTTACTGTCCCTCAAAAATACGTTCACACCCAGGAGGTTATTTGCGGCCTGCCCGCTCAGTTCGGTATTGTATAGTGCTATAGATGAACTTTGGAAACTTCTGATCTGTAATTTGTAGTCCAGCTGCTGGTTTTTGTTGTTCACATCCAGGCGTGTGCTGTCCACTTTATAATCTCCGTATACCACCCTCGGGAACCAGGCGCTCATCTGCAGGCTGTCTTTTTTGGTGTCAATCAGTCCGCTCATGGTAGAAGGGGAGAAGGTGCTGATCTCCGGGACAAAGTTTTTAAGGAATTTAGGATTGTGCAGATTCACATAAAACCGGAAGCGCTGATCAGGAATTTTAGTGACCTCGCCAAATTCATAATACTTATTGATCTGGTTGATGAGTGCGCTGCCCAGGTTGGTCAGCTGGTACTTGCCATCTACTTTTACATTGAGGATTTCGGAGTTGAGCGTAAGCAGATTATGGTCGGCAGAAGCTTCAGAATGCACATCAATGGTGTCCATATTAAACTTCTGGCCTTCTTTGACCAGTTGCAATCCGCGGATACTGACATCACCGTTAAGAAAGTCGGGGTCAGCTGTTTTGATATCGGCAGTAACCAGTCCGGCAAGCCTGAATTCGGTTGTGCTGAAATTGAGCTTCTGCAGGTCGACCTGTACCAGGTTCATGTCCGCTTTTACGGCAGGATATTTACCGGAAATGTCTACAGCAGCACTCAATTTAAAATTGGCATTGCTGTCGGCCATATTGCTTTTTAGATTCAGCTTTTCATTTGCGTAATCACCACTTACATTGAGTAGTTTATAGGTATACTTGTTGTATTGTGCGCTGACGATCTGTGCATTGAATTTTGCCGCGGCTTTTTTAGCGTCCAGTCCGGTTCCATTTACAGTTGCTCTGGCCGTGATCCTGCCTATGGTGGCCTGCTGCTTCAGCAATTGCCCCACATTGAAATTGTTCAGGTTTACATTAGCGCTATAGCGCTCTCTGCCTTTAGGCCCGCTCATTTTGGCTACGAGTTTGGCGGCGCCCATATCGGTGCTGATATTAAAGCCCGTGGTAAAGTTGGTCATCGAACCTTTGAAGATTCCGTTGGTGGCGATCCGGTTTGGCAGTTCTATACTTGCCGGCAATGATTTTTTAGGAATGATGACCAGCAGATCTTTTTTGGTCAGTGCAAACTTCCTGATCTTCAGGTCGAGCACCGTTTTATTGATATCCGGCAGGCCTTTGGCCGTTCCGCTGATGTCAATCTGCGTACTTTTTAGCCCGCTGACCTGCAGTTTGGGCACCACCAGATTGTTCAGATAACCCCTTGCACTGGCGCTGACCCTTATTTTTTCGTTCCGGTAGTTTGGAGGTATGGCATCACTGAAGTAGGCCGCATCTTTCAGTCCGATCACCGTATTGTTCACCGTCATGGACAACTTCACCCGTTCCGGATGTTTGGTCAGGTCGTCCATTGAGGTGTAGTTGAGCTGTGTGTTATTTTCAATAGAAGTATTAGGGGTTTTGACCTTAAAGTTTTTGACCCTGATCTCTTTCTGGGTATAAGCGACATCACCTTGCAGCTGGTTAAGCTGGAAACCGCTCTTCTCTTTAAATGTTCCCTCTTTTACGTTCACTTTTATTCCTGCATCGCTGTAGGATATCGCCTCTGCGAGCAGGTTCAGGTCAGCAAACCGAAGGTGGTTAAAATCCATACCTTTAGCCGTCTTAGTGCCAAGGTTGTCAAACTGTACGTTGTTTTCAGCGAGGGTCACACGGCCTACCTCGAGGGAAAGCGGGTCAGATTTAACAACAGTGTCCCTTTTAGCAGTTTCCGTTGATTTCGGGAGCGCTTTCATGGCAAACAAAATGTTTGACCTGCTGAGTTTGGCATCGCCGAGTGAATACTTGCCATGGAGCACATCGGCAGCCAATTTATTCATCGACAATTCCGTCAAAGCAACATTGGCCTTGTTGGCCGTCGAATTGAAATTGATCTTTGTGTTGTTTATCGTGGAGGCTTCCACCTTATAATTGCTATTGGTCAGGTCCACAAACAGCTGCTTGAGGGCGAGTTGGTTTAAATTTATATCTGCGTTCATGCCCGAGATCCGGTCGTCAAAAGCAATCCTGATGTTGCGGAATGCAAAATCCTGTACTTCGATCAGCGGCAACTTGCCGGATTCCGTTTTTGCGGTGTCTATACTTTTTTCCAGGTGTTTCGCCAGCTGGGTCAGGGGCTTTTGCTGCAGGTATTTCACCGAGGTATTGCTCAGTGCCAATGTTTTGATCACATAATGCTGCTTATCGAGATCAAACTCCCTGAGCTTTGCTTTAAATTCACCAAGGTGCAGCTTCAGGTCATTACCGGCTACATCGTCCCGGTAGGCGATCCCGATGTCTTCAAAATTTACCTTGTCTATAGCAAACTTCATGGTAGAGGTGGAGTCCTTTTCTACTTCCTCTTCCGGTTTTTTCTGCTCAGACATAAAAGCATCCACCAGGAAAGAAAAGTTAAATGAGGTATCCGGATCAATGCGGGTTACATTGGCCCTTATCTTTTTCAGTGTAATGTTGTTGATCTCTACCTTATTGTCCAGCAGCTTAAAAAGACTGATATCGACCGACAGCTTTTCCGCATACAGCAAAGTGTCCTTCTTTTGGTCTTCGATGTAAAATTTGTTCAGTACAATGTCCTTGGGAAGGGCAATTTTAATGCTTTCCAGACGCACCTCTGTTTTTGTTTTTTTCTTCAGATAGCTGATGACCTCGTCTTTTACGAAATTTTGTACAAAGGGGATATTCAACGATAACGCAACTAAAACCACCAGAAGGACTACACTGGCAATTATCCAAAGCAGAATTTTAAGACTTTTGCGTATATATTTATTCAAGTGAAATAGTTTGAGAGATTTATGATATAATTTTAACAACTAAAACCATGCCATCCGGGTCAGAAAATATGTTTATTCCATATATCTACAATCCGTGCAAATGAATTGTTTAAAATCCCTTCAATTTCTTAAAGAACTGTTAAAAACTTCTGTTCCTAAATTTGCTTTCATCCCTTATATTTACAGAATCCAAACCCCTTTTTTTGATGAGTGACGAAATAGAAAATAACGTAAACGAAGAAAATACGCATACCGTAATCCCTATTAACGGGCTTTACGAGAACTGGTTCCTCGATTACGCATCCTACGTAATTCTAGATCGTGCAGTCCCGCACATCAACGACGGCCTGAAGCCGGTTCAGCGACGCATTATGCATTCGCTGAAGGAAATGGATGACGGAAGGTTCAATAAAGCGGCCAATGTGATCGGAAATACCATGAAGTATCACCCGCATGGCGATGCATCCATTGGTGATGCAATGGTGCAGATCGGGCAAAAAGACTTGCTGATCGATTGCCAGGGAAACTGGGGCGATCCGGTTACCGGAGACAGCGCTGCTGCCCCGCGTTATATCGAGGCACGTTTGTCAAAGTTTGCCAATGAAGTGGTCTTTAATCCGGATACGACCGACTGGCAGCTGAGCTATGACGGTCGTAACAATGAACCCATTACGCTTCCTGTTAAGTTTCCCTTGCTGCTGGCACAGGGTGCTGAAGGTATTGCTGTAGGGCTGGCCACCAAGGTGATGCCGCACAATTTCCTGGAACTGATTGATGCTTCTATGGAAATACTAAGGGGCAACAAGCCAAACATCCTGCCCGATTTCTTTACAGGCGGTATGGCCGATTTTTCTGCTTACAATGAAGGGATGCGGGGCGGAAAGATCAGGGTCCGCGCCAAGATCACCGAAAAAGATAAAGAGACACTGGTCATTACCGAGATTCCTTACAGCACGACCACGGGATCTGTGATCGACAGTGTGCTTTCTGCGAATGACAAAGGGAAGATCAAGATTAAGAAGATCGAGGACAATACCGCGGCCCATGTAGAGATCGTTATCCACCTTGCCCCGGGTATTTCTCCGGATGTGACCATAGACGCATTGTATGCCTTCACCTCGTGTGAAGTTTCCATATCACCCAATACCTGTGTCATTAAGGATGATAAACCCCAGTTTTTGAGTGTCAATGACATCCTGACGCAAAATACCCAGCACACAAAAGCCCTGCTCAAACAGGAACTGGAGATCAAACTCCATGAACTCCAGGAACGGATCTTTTTCAGCTCGCTGCTGAAAATCTTCATCCAGGAAGGCATGTACAAAAATGCGGACTACGAAAACTCCAATAATTTTGACAGGGTGGTCGAGGTGCTGAACCGCTTGTTTGATCCGTTCAAGCCAAGCCTGTACCGGGAGATCCTTCCGGAAGACTTCAAAAAGCTGATCGATAAGCCGATGAGCAGCATCACCCGCTTTGACGTTAAAAAAGCGGATGAACAGATGAAGAGCTTAAATGACGACATCAAAGTGGTTAAAAACCATTTGCGTCACCTCACCGACTATGCGATCGCCTGGTTCCAGAGGCTCAGGGACAAATATGGTAAAGGACGTGAGCGTAAAACGGAGATCAGGTTGTTTGACCGGGTAGAGGCTTCTAAAGTGGCACTGGCCAATGTGAAGTTGTACATGAACCGCGAGGACGGTTTCATCGGTACCGGTCTGCGTAAAGACGAGTTTGTCGCCGACTGTTCTGATATTGATGAAATCATTGTGTTTCGTGAAGACGGCAAGTGCACCATCACCAAGGTGGCTGACAAAACTTTTGTAGGCAAAGGTATCCTGCATGCCCAGGTATTTAAGAAAGGCGATGAGCGTACCGTTTACAACATGATCTATAAAGATGGTTCCAGCGGTGTGTCTTACATCAAGCGCTTTGCTGTGGTAGGAGTAACACGTGACAAGGAGTATGACCTGACCAAAGGAAGTAAGGGTTCCAGAGTACTCTATTTTACTGCTAATCCTAACGGTGAGGCAGAGATCATCACCGTACAGCTTAAACCGCATACCAAGCTCAAGAAATTGCAGTTTGATGTGGACTATGCAGAGATCGCTATAAAAGGCCGCGGTTCACAGGGCAATATTGTTTCCAAGTATCCTGTCAAAAAGATCCTGCTGAAGAGCAAGGGCGTTTCTACGTTATCTGGGCTGAAGATCTGGTATGATGAGCTGCTGCGCAGGCTGAATGTAGATGGCAGGGGCAAGTACCTCGGGGAATTTGACGGGGAAGATAAGATCCTGCAGGTACACAAAGATGGCTGGTACGAACTGAGTACCTTTGAGCTGAGCAATCACTTTGATGCAGATCTGATCCTGATCCAGAAATTTGATCCCGAAAAACCTTTCACCGTGGTTCAGTATGAGGGTAAGGCAAAGAACTACTTTATCAAAAGGTTTGTCTTCGAGCCCATATCTGTGGGTAAAAAGGTAAGCCTGATCAGTGAGGAGAGTGGCTCTAAATTTCTTTACCTGACCAGCAACCCGGCCGCGGTACTAACCGTTGATGTGCTCAAAGGTAAGACCCAGATCCCCGAAACTCTGGAAGTGGTGCTGACAGAATTTATCGATGTAAAGGGGATCAAGGCCAATGGCAACAGGCTGACCCAGCATGAAGTTAAAAATATCAGCATCACCAATAACGAAGAACCGGAGGTCGCTGAACGCAGTAAAGTCACTGCGGTCGCAGAAGAACCGGAGACTGAAGAAGATCTGACAGATATTGTTGATGAAGAACTGATCGATCCGGCACTGAATAAGGATGCAGACGATGAGGAAAAGCCATTGCCTGAAGCATCCGCAGCTCTTGATGAAGAGGAGGAAACACCGGTAGCTGAGGCTCCTCCTGCCCCAAAACCAGCGGAACAGCCGAAAAAAACATGGTCAAGCCCGAAAAAAGCAGATGACATTAAACTGGAGATCACCAATCCGGATGACCTGGATATTGACGACAAAGGGCAAACTAAGCTGTTTTAGTTTTTCTTTCTTGACTCCTGCATTGGATTTACCCCGGTCGAAGAGCCCCGGATCACTTCTTTCTGCTTGAAAAGCTCAAACCTGGAAGGCGCAAGCTTTCTGGGCCAGGCATTGTTGTTTTCATCGATATCCGCCGTTTCCCGGTAGGGGTCAAGCT
Source organism: Pedobacter sp. (assembly GCF_035317785.1). Taxonomy (GTDB): domain Bacteria; phylum Bacteroidota; class Bacteroidia; order Sphingobacteriales; family Sphingobacteriaceae; genus Pedobacter. The sequence continues at coordinate 15,647 of NZ_DATHGC010000203.1, forward strand.
GTACAGAAACTACTTCCTTTTCCTTGGCAAAAACCTTGGTGACCTTGTGCTCATCCATCCTCCAGATATAAGCCGGAATCCTGTCAGTCTCTTTGCTGCCATCTTTGAAGGTCCACTCAATGATGACCGGCATGACCAGGCCGCCTACATTGGAAAGGCTCAGTTCATAAAAGTTCTTCTTGCTTTCGTACAGCTTTTTCTCCTCA
>NZ_DATHGC010000204.1:0-2533 GCF_035317785.1 Pedobacter sp.
AAGTGGCCTTGATCCGGTAAAATGCCTCAAAATGCTGGACGGTCATGTTATCGGCCTTCACCTCAAAGACATCGACAAAGCAGATCATGAAACAGATGTGGACCTTGGAACAGGGTCGATTGACTATCCGGCTGTTGCAAAGGAACTAAGACGGCAAAAATTCTCTGGCTTTGCCCATGTAGAATGTGAGCACAATATGGAGGACAACTTGCAGATCGTAAAAGCATCTGTTCAACATTTTAACGCTGTCAAATAATATAATGGAAGACCATATACAAACAGTCCATCCTGAAAACCGTACAGAATGGCGTTCATGGCTGGAAAAGAACCACACTTTCCAAAATTCTGTTTGGCTGATCTATAACAAGGTAAATTCAGGAAGACCAATATTGTCCCATACCGATGCCATCGACGAGGCGCTTTGCTTTGGCTGGATTGACAGTAAAGGGATGAGTGTTGATGACAAAGCCTTTAAGGTTTGTTTTACCAAACGCAAACCGAAAAGCATGTGGTCCAAAATCAACAAGGAAAAGATTGAACGGCTTATTGAACAGGGTCTGATGACTGAACTGGGTTTGGCGGTTATCGAAATTGCAAAGAAGAACGGCTCCTGGAACATGCTGGACGAGGTGGAAGAACTGATCATTCCCGATGATATGCAGCGCGAACTGGATAAACATCCCAAAGCACTGGCCCACTTTAAAAGATTGAGCAAATCAAATAAAAGGGCTGTTCTGCTTGCGCTGGTCATGGCAAAAAGAGAAGAGACCAGGCAAAAGCGCATTGCCGAATTTATCGCCTCTATTTAAGCTGCCTATTATGTTTCTTTGTTCCCAACCAGACCGCATCTCATGAAAAAATGGCTTCATTATAAATACCTGATCCTGGCCGGAATTTCGGCAGCTTTTATCTTGCATAGCTATACTGTAAAGATCGAAGCTCCTGCAGATGAAAAGCAATGGTCGGAATATCTCGGCGGGCCGGACCGCAATCACTATTCTACACTTTCACAGATCAATACCGGCAATGTTGCTAAGCTTGAAAAGGCATGGGAATACAAATCCGGAGACTCCGGACAGGTACAGTGCAACCCGATCATTGTCAACAATGTGCTGTATGGTGCGACCGCTTCCAATCAGGTCTTTGCACTTGATGCTGCCACGGGAAAAGAAAAATGGAAATATATACAGCCGGGAGAAAAAACGTCCAATACCAACCGGGGGGTAACCTACTGGCAGCAGGGTTCGGATAAACGAATATTATATGCCTATAATTCTTCCCTTTATGCTTTGAACGCCGAAACCGGAGAACTTATAATGTCTTTTGGAGATCATGGAATGGTGAGCCTGAAAACTGGCCTGGAGGCCAACGCCAGGGACAGGTATGTAATATCTAACACCCCTGGGACTTTATTTGAAGACCTCCTCGTAATGCCGCTCAGGCTAGACGAAGGGGATGGCGCCGCAATGGGTTATATTCAGGCTTTTAATGTGAAAACAGGAAAACTGGCCTGGGTATTTAAAACCATTCCCGATCCGGGACAGCCGGGCGCCGGCACCTGGCCTGCAGATGTGAAAAGACGAGCTGAAGTGGGCGCCGCCAACAACTGGTCGGGTATGGCCATAGACCGCAAAAGGGAAATCCTTTTTGTACCAACAGGTTCTGCAGCTTTTGATTTTTACGGGGGCAACAGAAAAGGTAAAAACCTTTATGCCAATTGCTTGCTCGCACTAAATGCACGTACCGGCAAATACATCTGGCACTATCAGATCGTACACCACGATGTATGGGACAGGGATCTGCCTGCTCCACCCAATCTGGTACGGGTGAAACATATGGGAAAAATGACAGATGCAGTGGCGCAGGTGACTAAGCATGGTTATGTTTTTCTTTTTGAACGAACCACCGGCAAGCCACTATTTCCGATTGATGAGAAACCATTTCCGGCTTCTGATGTGCCGGGCGAAAAAACCTGGCCCACACAACCGATCCCAAGAATTCCGGCTCCGTTTGCAAGGCAGACTGTTTCCGAAAAAGACATTAGCACAATGGCTGAAAACAGGAACGAGCTGCTGGAAATGTTTCGCAAAGCAAAAAAAGGAGTTTACAAGCCTTTGAGTTTAACTGCGCCGACCATTTTACTTCCTGGTGCTGACGGTGGTGCAGAATGGGGCGGTGCGGCGGTAGACCCAAATGGGATCATGTACGTGAACTCCAATGAGATGCCCTGGCTGTTCAGCCTGAGCAGGAAGCAAAATAATACTCAGGATGGTTTAACTGCCGGGCATTTGCTGTACAACAATACCTGTATAGGCTGCCACGGTCCGCAGCTGAAGGGCAATCCAGCCAGCGGTTATCCTTCGCTTGTTAATATAAAGGCCCGCCTAAACCGAAAAGAGATCGGCAGACTCATCACCACAGGAAAGGGAATGATGCCGGGCTTCACCGCCATTTCTGCGCCACAGAAACAAGCCATTATTGATTTTCTGTACAATGAGGAAAAGACCGAGGCACCATCCGCACCAGCAGGAAG
>NZ_DATHGC010000205.1:0-6025 GCF_035317785.1 Pedobacter sp.
AAATTAAAATAAGAGGTGGGGCTACAGAGATTGATACGGTTTTCTATACGCATCACGGACCGGTGGTTTACCTGCAAAAACCCAAAGACTTCTCCAGGTCCAATAATATTCCTGTTGGAAATGCACTTCGCTGGATCGCACATGAAAAATCAAACGAATTAAAGACATTCTACCTGCTGAACCGCGGAAACAACTATAATGATTACCGCAAAGCGCTTAGTTACTACACTGCTCCTGCCCAAAATTTTATATTCGCATCTGCCGATAATGATATTGCCATCACCGCCAACGGTAAGTTTCCATTAAAATGGAAAGATCAGGGCAAGTTCATCCTCGATGGCTCTGATCCTAAAAATGACTGGCGTGGCTGGATCCCGGCGGAGCAAAACCCGACAGTCAAAAACCCGGAACGGGGCTTTGTAAGCTCGGCCAATCAGTCTTCAACTGATCAGTCTTATCCATATTACATCAATTGGGAGTTTAGTCCGTATGAACGGGGAAAAAGGATAAATGACCGGCTCACCGTAATGACCCGCGCAACGGCGGACAGCATCAGAAGGATGCAAACGGACAGTTATAGCATTCATGCCCAGAATATATTGCCTGCGGTGCTTAAAATGGTTGATGAGAGCAAACTCAATGCGACTCAAAAAGAAGGACTGACGATTGTCAGCAAATGGGATAAATATTACAACGCAAACGCGGTTGGTGCCAGCATATTTGACTTCTGGACCAAAAGACTTCAGGAAAACATCTGGTATGATGAATTTACAGTGGCCAATATTCCGATGAAGTATCCGTCAAGGGACAGAACGGTCCAGCTGATCCTGAATGAGCCAAATTCCAAATGGATAGACAATATAAATACCCCCGCTAAGGAAACTTTAAATGACCTTGTGATGGAGTCCTTTAAATTTGCATGTGATACGCTGGAAAGACGATTTGGACCTATTGGAAAAGATTGGGAATGGGCAAATGTGAAACACACGAATGTGCCGCACCTGGCTAAGATACCCGGTTTTGGTTCTAAACCTTTAATGATAGGGGGCGGAAAAATGACCATTAATGCGTTGAGTGAAAGTAACGGGCCGTCCTGGAGGATGGTAGTGGAGCTGGGAAAATCACCTAAAGGACACGGCGTATTCCCCGGCGGACAATCTGGCAATCCGGGCAGCAAATTTTACGACAACATGATTGATACCTGGGCCAATGGACAGCTTTATGATCTTTTCTTCATGCAGTCTGCGGACGATCCGTCGGCAAAAATAATCTCCAGGCTAAAAATCTCCAAAAAATAACCTATGGTATTCCTGATAATTTTAATCGCGTCTTTTTTACTGCAAATGATTTTACCCTGGTGGATAGTTGTGGTCATTTCATTTGCCGCCTGCGGATTGGTAGGTAAAACCGGAAAGATAGCTTTTTGGTCGCCATTTTTGGCAATACTGGTCCTGTGGACGGGAGTGGCATTGTTTAAAAGCCTGCCCAACAATAATATATTGGCGATGCGGGTCGCAGAAATGTTTGGGGTCAGGCTGTGGTGGCTGATCCTCGCGATAAGCGCCCTGCTGGGTGCAATTGCTTCTGGTATAAGCGGGTATTGCGGTTATCACTTCAGAAAAGCCCTGCTCCACAAGAAAGCTCAGGTCTAATTAAAGATTTGTATGTATTTTTGTACCTGTGAAGCATTTAATCAGGCAAATTTTCTCTATAAATAATTCAGGATCTTTTGAGGATCTGGCCTTGCAAGTATTCCGTCACCAGGCTGAAAACTGCCGCATCTATAAACAATTTATCGGTCATTTGGGCATCAACCCTGATGATGTAAAACATTTGAAACAAATACCTTACCTGCCAATTGCCTTTTTCAAGACACATGATGTACTGAATTCCTCAGATCAGGTCGAGACCGTGTTTAGCAGCTCGGGAACTACTGGAATGGCGCAGAGCAGACATCTGGTAACCGATGCAGGTATTTACGATCAAAGTTTCAACCGCACATTTGAGCTGTTTTACGGCAGCGTTGAAGACACTTGTTTTCTGGCTTTACTTCCTTCCTACCTGGAAAGAGAGGGTTCTTCTTTAATCTATATGGTAGATGCGCTGATCCGGCAGAGTAAGCATCCTGACAGCGGATACTTTCTGCACAATCATGATGAACTTTATTTTAAACTAAAAGGACTTCAGCTGACCGGTCAAAAAACAATTTTGATAGGGGTTACTTATGCTTTACTGGATTTTATTGAAAAATACAGGATGGAGTTTCCTGAGCTCATTGTGATGGAAACAGGGGGCATGAAAGGCAAGCGCAAGGAAATGGTCAGAGAAGAACTTCATGAAGAACTTCGAAATGGTTTTGGGATAAATACAATTCACAGCGAATATGGAATGACCGAATTGTTATCTCAAGCTTATTCTAAAGGCAACGGGATATTTAATTGCCCGCCCTGGATGAGGATAATGCTCAGGGATACCAACGATCCCTTAAGTTTGCTTGCTGTCAATAAAACGGGCGGAATCAATGTGATTGACCTGGCCAACATCAATTCCTGTGCATTTATAGCTACCCAGGATCTCGGGCGTGTGTTTCCTGACGGTTCTTTTGAAGTTCTTGGACGTTTTGACAATGCAGATATCAGAGGCTGTAACCTGCTTGTTGATTAAACCGGAACTGCCCGATTAATTTTGCAGGATAAGTTATGCCGGTTACTTTGCGATGAGCAGAAAATAGTTCTTCTTGCCTTTTTGGACAATAATAAACTGGTTATTTAAAAGACCGGCGCCGGTAATCCGCTGTGCGGGATCATTTAACTTTTCTTTATTTACAGATACTCCACCGCCCTGGATCAGCTTCTTTGCCTCTCCCTTGGATGCAAACACAGCTGATTTTTCTGCAAGCAGTGTTGCCGCATCTATGCCTGGCTCGAGTTCTGTTCTGGAAATGGTAAACTGAGGAATACCCTCAAATATTTCCAGGATCTGTTCTTCATTTAAAGTTTTGAAGAATTCTAATGAGCCGTTTCCAAAAAGGAATTCAGATGTTTTGATGGCGGTTTCTAAAGCTTCAGCTGAATGTGTCCTTACGGTGATGTCTTCAGCCAGCGCTTTTTGTAATGTCCTCAAATGAGGAGCAGCGTCATGCTGAGTTTCCAAAGCCTCTATTTCCTGACGCGTCTTTAGTGTAAATATCCTGATCCATTTTTTGGTATCATCATCGGATGCGTTCAGCCAGAACTGGTAAAATTTATAAGGTGAGGTTTTAGCTGCGTCAAGCCAAACTGCTCCGCTTTCCGTTTTACCGAATTTGGTGCCGTCGCTTTTTTTAATGAGTTGTGTAGTAATGGCAAAAGCTGTACCTGCGTCTTTTCTTCTGATGAGTTCCGTCCCGGTAACAATATTTCCCCACTGATCTGAACCGCCCATCTGTACCAAACAGTTGTGGTGCTTCCATAAGTAATAGAAATCGTAACCCTGTATCAGCTGGTAACAAAACTCCGTGAAGGAAAGACCGGAATCCCCTTCAAGGCGTCTTTTGACACTATCTTTGGCCATCATATAGTTGACCGTGATGTGTTTACCAATGTCCCTGATAAAGGTAAAAAGGCTCATATCTTTAAACCAATCCGCGTTGTTTATCATTACGGCACCATTACCGCTGTCATCAAATACTAAAAATCTGGCCAGTTGCTTTTTGAGCTCATTGAGGTTATGCTCCACCATCTCCTCTGTCTGAAGATTTCGTTCTGCGGATTTGCCGGACGGATCTCCGACCATACCTGTAGCACCTCCAACAAGGGCATAAGGCTTGTGGCCTGCACGCTGAAAGTGAATAAGGGTCATGATCTGGGTTAAATGTCCAACATGTAAAGAATCTGCAGTAGGGTCGAATCCAATATACCCTGAGGTCATTCCTTCATTCAGCTTTTCTTCAGTACCCGGCATGATGTCTTGCAGCATACCTCTCCAGCGTAATTCTTCAACAAAATTGGTCATTCTAATATCCTTTTGGCGCAAATATAGGAAAAGGTACGGTATCCGTTAAATTGAATAGTACTGAAAAACTGTTGAACCGAACTAAAATGGTTACTTTTAAAGCAATGAACTTTTTGTCGCATTTTTATTTTGAGAAGGACAACCCAGATGAAAACATGGTAATGGGCGTTGTTTTGCCTGATTTAGTAAAAAATGCACAAAAAGATGGCAATCTCTATCCCCTTAAGGATAAACAGCGCTTTGAGGAAGACCCAAATCAGCTTTCCATACTTAAAGGCTGGGAAAGACATATACAGGTAGATGCCATTTTCCATTCTTCCGACTTTTTTAAATTGCAGACAAATACATTAAAGCAGATCCTGCTTCCTGTTTTTGAAAATAGTCCTGTGAAACCTTTTTTCCTGGCACACATAGGCCTGGAACTGCTTTTGGATCACCTCTTGATTACTGATGGGATTGTCAGCATCAATGCATTTTATGAGCACCTGGCTAAAGCTGATCAGGAATCGCTGGACGCTTTTCTGCAAAATTGTGCGGTTGCGGATACAGCGGTCTTTTTCAACTTTCTGAACAGCTTTATTTCCGGTAAATACTTGCTTAGTTATCAAAAGATCGAAAACATATCGTATGCGCTGAACCGTATTTGTATGCGGCTATGGGACAATCCTTTTACCGACCGGCAACTGGTTTTGCTAACTGACGGATTGAATGTTTTTAAAGATGCGATTGCCGGGAACTATCATTCAATATTCGATAAAATTGAATTGCAAATAAATCAACTAAATCTCCATAAGCTGCAATAGCTAATTTGTATCTTCGCTAAATGCCACTATTTGATGTAAAAGACAAAATGGATGCCCTGGTTAGGGACCTTAACCAGCATACTTACAATTATTATGTTCTGGCGATGCCAACCATTGCTGATTATGAATTTGATAAAAAACTGGAGGAACTCCATAAACTGGAGCTGGAAAACCCGCAATTTGCAGATCCAAATTCTCCTACTCAGAAAGTTGGCGGCGATATTACAAAAACCTTTACTACGGTAAAACACAGATGGCCCATGCTTTCTTTGGGAAACACCTATAATGAGCAGGATCTAAGAGATTTTGATGAGCGGGTAAAAAAGGCAATTGGCGACAACTTCGAGTATGTCTGTGAACTCAAGTTTGATGGTTTGTCCATAAGCCTGACCTATGAAGATGCCAGGCTTATAAGGGCAGTTACACGCGGAGACGGGTCAAAAGGCGATGACGTAACCACAAACATTAAAACGATCAACAACATCCCGCACAAGCTGGACGATGCAGAGGTTCCCCAGCTTTTTGAGATCAGAGGTGAAATATTTATGCACAGGGCCGCTTTCGAACGCCTGAATAAAGAGCGTGAAGAGCTCGGCGAAGTGCCTTATGCCAATCCCAGAAATTTTGCTGCCGGAACGGTTAAAATGCAGGATTCAAAAGAAGTCGCCAAACGGCCGCTTGATTGCTTTTTGTACTCATTAAATACAGATAAAAATTATTTTAAAAACCACTGGGAAAGTCTCCAAAATTTAAAGCAATGGGGATTTAATGTCTGCGAACACACACAGATAAGCGATGGTATAGAAGATGTGCTGTCTTTCATCAAACACTGGGAAAACGCAAGGTTCAAATTGTCGTATGACATAGATGGGATAGTGATCAAGGTCAACAGTTATGCGCAGCAGCAGGAACTGGGTTTTACGGCTAAATCTCCGCGCTGGGCGATATCTTATAAATACAAAGCTCAGGAGGTAGAAACCATTCTCGAAAGGGTAACTTACCAGGTTGGGCGCACGGGAGCGGTAACGCCTGTTGCAAATTTAAAACCGGTACAGCTGGCAGGTACTACTGTAAAAAGAGCGACGCTGCACAATGCAAATGAAATAGAGCGCCTGGACCTGCATATAGGTGACAGCGTTTTTGTGGAGAAAGGCGGAGAGATCATTCCAAAAATCATCAATGTAAACCTGGATAAAAGGGAAGCCGGGGCAACCCGGGTCATTTATCCG
>NZ_DATHGC010000206.1:0-14353 GCF_035317785.1 Pedobacter sp.
ATGTCAATGGGGATAAACTAAATGAGGTGGTTACGAGCTTGAATGCCCATGGATTTGGCCTCGCATGGTATGAGCAGAAGAGTGATGCTGCCGGCAAGATTTCCTTCACCCGCCACATGATCATGGACGATTATTCTACAAAAAATGCTGGTGATGTTACTTTTTCCGAATTGCATGGCTCTACTTTTGCCGACGTGGACGGCGACGGGATCCTGGATTTTGTTGTTGGAAAACGCTATTTCTCACATGTTGATACTTATCTGGATCCGGATCCCTATGGCCCGCCGGTGCTGTACTGGTACCGTACCGTTCGCAATCCAAAAGTACCTGGAGGTGCTGAATTTGTACCAGAACTGATCCATAACCGCTCAGGAGCGGGCTCAGATGTGCTGGCCACTGACTTGAATAAAGATGGTAAGATTGACATTGTGACTTCTACCAACAGGGGTACGTTTATTTTCTGGAACAAAGGATCAAAGGGGAAGTATTAAATAAGTAGATGCTGTCCTATATGTCTTTGGATTGTGTTCAGGTATGACAAGGACTTGCAATGTGTCTTATCCGCCTATAGCTATACATGTTGTCCGATACTGAGATTAATTTATTGGAGAAATACCCGCACGGTGCGCCGTTCAAAAGTCCCGGGTAGAATAATATTTTTCATTTCTAATCAATAAATTGATAATATTTGAAATTTTTTGATTGCTAATGATTTTAGTATAATTTTGCGGCCTGCTGAAGAATATTGATGCAGATCTCAAAAAATGGATTTAGTTTCTAACCTAAGATTTTATCCTGGTGAAACACCCTGGCACCGTGACTGGAAGAAAGCCTTTCCGCTTTCTTATCGTGAAGTCAGTTTTTTTGATGAGAAATTGAGCCAGTTTCACAGGGCCGATGTACATACTCCTTGCGGTACTGCTCTTGAGTTTCAAAACTCTCCGATCTGTATGGAAGAGCTAAAAAGCAGGGAGTTGTTTTATCCAAAATTGGTCTGGATACTCAATGGCAAGAAATTTAAAGGCTTCAGAATTCTGAAAAGCTTGCCTGATGTGGATGACCCAAGGCTGTCAGGATACGAATTTTGCCATACCGATCACCTTTCCATGATCAGAAAGTCTGATCTGATCCTTGGCAGAGGCAAGCCGAAAGTGCTGAATTTCTATCACAGGGAAATAAAGGATGTGCCCCTGACCTCGCATTATTATTCATTTTGCTGGAAGCATCCGCACCGGGTATGGTATCAGGCCAGATTCCCGATCATTGTTGACCTTGGCGGGTATTTCCTTTACCAGCTGAAACAGCGAAAACAACTCAACGGAGATTATGCTTATTTGCACATGATTCCCAGAAAGTCTTTTATCGAACAATACACAATGGGCCTTTAAAAACATTCTTCAGTCAAAAACTTGTCAATTTCAATTTCGTGTTTTATTACAGACTTTATATCATCTGTAGATTATCATCTTTATGAACTAATTATATCGCATGGATCAGTCAGAAATATTTGTAAAAATGGGTCTTCACAGCTGGAATACTCAGATTGCAAGAGCAGAGCAGGTTTTTAACAGCTATACAGAAGCAGAGTTTTATAAGGAAGTCGCTCCCGGTAAAAACCGGATCATCTACCTGTATGGTCATTTTATTGCTTATCATGATGCACTTAAAGAAACGCTGGGATTTGGAAAAAGAACATTTCCGGAGTTGTTTTCTCTTTTTTTGCAAAATGCAGATGACAAAGATGCTGTTGTCCCTTCGGTAGCTAAACTCAGGGAGCTGTGGAAAACCGTGCACAGCAAGCTTCAGGAGTTCTTTGACGAACTGCCCATAGAAGAATGGTTCAAAAAGCACAATGCAATGACAGATCAGGATTTTGAGAATGATCCTACAAGAAATAAACTGAGTGTTTTGCTCAACCGGGCAAATCATATTGCCTATCATATCGGACAGATCAAGCTGGTGAAGCCGGAAGAACGAAGTTAAATTTCTGCAACTTCTTTTTCTGTAACGCTCCGGTGCATATTTCCCCAATCTGACATGGCGCTGAGCATCGGCTCCATAGTTTTACCCAGATCGGTCATTTCGTATTCAACTCTGGGCGGGACGACCGGATAAACCGTACGCTTTATGATCTGGTCGGCTTCCAGTTCGCGCAACTGCGCAATCAGCATTCTTTCCGAGATGTTTTCAATGGAATTCTTAAGGTCACTGTAGCGCATTTTTTGATGTGACAGCCTGCAGAGGATGGCGGGCTTCCATCTGCCGCCGATAATGGACAAGGAATAGGCCATGCCGCAACTGTCCATGATCTGCTTTTCGTTAAAAGTATTCGTAGAGCTTTCTTTTCTCATTTCTTACTTATTTGTTAGTACCTAACAATTTAGTGCATACCTGCAAATATAACAATAGGGTCTTACTTTTGATCATAGTTTATAAAAAATAGATATGAAACGTTTAGAAAACAAAGTAGCATTTGTAACCGGTGGAAGCAGGGGTATGGGTGCAGCCATTTCAAAAAGACTTGCTTCAGAAGGTGCAAGTGTTGTACTGACTTATTCAAAATCTCCTGACAAAGCGGAGGCTGTTGCATCAGAAATCAAAAATAATGGTGGGCGCGCACTGGCAATTGAAGCAGACAGTGCGGATCCGCAAGCGGTGATCAATGCAGTTAATCAAACCGTAGCAGAATTCGGAAAAGTTGATATTATAGTGAACAACGCGGGGATTTATATCGGTAAAGTTTTTGAGGAGCATACTCTTGATGATTATGAGCAGCTAATGGGAGTTAATGTGCGTGCGGTATATGCAGCATCGCTTGCTGCCGTTAAATACCTGCCGGCCGGTGGCAGGATCATTACTATAGGAAGCAACATGGCCGATAATGCGGTTAGTCAGCAAACTACGCTATATACCATGAGTAAGTCAGCACTTAGCGGTTTTACACGCGGACTGGCGCGGGATCTGGGACCAAAAGGCATTACCGTAAATTTGGTGCAGCCTGGTCCTATAAATACGGACATGAACCCATCAGATACTGAGCTTGCAGATTTCTTGAGAGGCAGGATGGCATTGGCAGAATATGGAACAGGTGATGATGTTGCCGGGCTTGTCACTTTTCTGGCGAGTGAAGAAGGTAAATTTATAACAGGAACTGCCATTACAATTGATGGCGGCTTAAACGCTTAAAGCATTCTGTCAGTTGTTCTGATGCCAACAAACAGGCGATTTTGAAACACCGTCTGTTTGTTCGTTAATTCAACGTGAATATAAAATCAGTTTCATCTGAATTGCCCACATAAAATCTGAGTGTTGTTTTGGGCGACTTTATCAAAGGAGCAACCGGGGATATGACTTCAGAGAACTGAAGTTTCAATACATCCATATCTGTATCCTCTGGTACACGTATCAAAAGATCACCGCCACTTGTTCTGACCTTCCAGTCTTTAAACGCTTCATCATCCCGGAGCCGTTGCTTCCATTCTTGCTGGTATTTTCCCATTTGATGTTTTTTAATGGTCTGTAGTATAAAAATACTGCTATTTTCTGATGATTAGTATATTATTTATTGACTGTAAGCAGGTAAGTACAGGATGCTGCTTTTTTAGGTTTGTGCTATATTAGTCGCATCGGGGACGGGTAAAACCAAAGGGGTTGATCTTATTCCGGCAAAACCAAATATGAACACGAATTAATGAACTTGAAACACGGCATAGGTTTACTTTTTTTTATTTCCTTATTTTCAGCGTGTAATTCCGCGCGTCAGTCTTTACAGCAAAAACCGGTTAATAATTCTTCATCTGCCTTACAAACAGGTTTTGTTAATCCGCCGGCAAACATTCAGACGAGTGTATACTGGTACTGGATGTCTGACAACATCTCAAAGCAAGGGGTCATAAAGGACCTTTATGCCATGAAAAGTGTAGGGATCAACAGGGCTTTTATAGGGAATATCGGGTATGAAACCACACCCTACGGAAAAGTAAAACTGTTTAGCGAAGAGTGGTGGGACATTATGCATACTGCATTAAAAACAGCCACTGAACTGGATATAGAGATCGGGATCTTTAACAGTCCGGGCTGGAGCCAGTCCGGCGGTCCATGGATTAAGCCTGCCCAGGCCATGCGGTACCTGAAATCGACAGAAAGGTATATTGAAGGGCCGATCAGGCTCAGTACTATACTGGACAAACCTGCTGGTGATTTTCAGGATGTGAGAGTTATTGCTTTTAAAGCCGGAAAATCAGATGGAACCACGATTGCTGAGCTGAAACCTAAACTCAGTTCAAACCTCAGGACAGCTTCCTTAGACGCCTTGATTGATGGCGATCAAAACACCAGCATAATGACAAGGGCTGAGGCAGTAAATTTTGACCTGGAAGTTGATAAAGACTTTACGGCCAGAAGCGTAGTGGTTTATCCCGCTCACAAAAGACTAAATGCAAAAGGAGAAATCCAGGTCAAAGACGGAGCAAGCTTCAGAACAGTAAAAACTTTCAATATTGACAGGGGAAATGACAATTTAAATGTAGGCTTTGATCCTTATGGTCCTGTTGCGGTATCTATTCCGACTACTGTTGGTAAGGTATTCAGGGTCTTATTCAAAGACACTTCGAGAGATTTCGGGGTAGCTGAACTAAAAATATCTGCTGCTCCGGTGATCGAAAGCTTTACAGAAAAGACACTCGCTAAGATGTACCAGTCACCATTGCCATACTGGCATGAATACCAGTGGCCTTTACAGCCGGTAGTTGACCAAGAGGACCTGGTCATCGATCCTTCTACTGTCATCGACATTTCCGATAAAATGAGTGCTGATGGAACATTAAACTGGAATGTACCTGCTGGCAAATGGGTGGTCATGAGGACGGGCATGTTGCCGACTGGCGTAAAAAACGGCCCGGCTTCGCCTGAAGGTATTGGACTTGAAGTGGATAAAATGAGTAAGGAGCACGTGGCCAGCCATTTTGACTCCTTCCTTGGCGAGATCATCCGGCGCGTACCGGCTGCAGACAGAAAGACCTGGAAGGTTGCCGTCCAGGATAGTTATGAAACCGGAGGGCAGAACTGGACAGATGGTCTGATAGAGAAGTTTAAAGCCAGTTACGGCTACGATCCACTTCCTTACCTTCCGGTAATGGATGGGAAAGTAGTGGGCAGTGCTGAGCAATCTGACCGTTTTCTCTGGGACCTGAGGCGCTTTATTGCAGACCGCGTGGCCTATGATTATGTAGGCGGATTAAGAGAGATCAGTCACAAATACGGTTTGCATACCTGGCTGGAAAATTATGGTCACTGGGGCTTCCCCGGGGAGTTCCTTCAATATGGCGGGCAGTCGGATGAGATAGGCGGCGAATTTTGGAGTGAAGGCGAACTGGGCAATATAGAAAACAGAGCCGCATCGTCTGCTGCCCACATTTACGGGAAGACTAAAGTCTCTGCAGAATCCTTTACTGCTGCAGGAAAGACCTATGCCAGATATCCATATATGATGAAGCAACGGGGTGACAGGTTCTTTACTGAGGGCATAAACAACACCTTGCTGCATGTTTACATCCAGCAGCCGACGGATGACATTGTACCGGGTATCAATGCCAATTTTGGTAATGAATTTAACCGGCACAATACGTGGTTCAGCTATCTTGACCTATTCACCAGTTATTTGAAAAGAACCAATTTCATGCTGCAGCAGGGTTTGTATGTAGCTGATGTGGCTTATTTTATCGGGGAGGATGCCCCGAAAATGACCGGAATTACTGATCCTGCATTGCCGCAGGGCTATTCTTTTGACTACATCAATGCCGAGGTCATCAAGGGCCGGGTAAAAGTACAGGATGGTAAAATGGTACTGCCCGATGGGATGAGCTACAAGTTATTGGTATTGCCTAAACTGGAAACGATGCGCCCTGAACTGCTCAGGAAAATAAAAGATCTTGTCGCCCAGGGTATGCATATATTAGGACCTGCGCCAAAGCGCTCGCCAAGTCTTGCCGCTTTTCCTTCGGCCGATGCAGAAGTACAAAAGCTGGCTGCTGAATTATGGGGCAGCGTAGATGGCCTGAATGTGAAATCGGGTAAGTTTGGTAAGGGAACGGTAATGGCCGGTATGGACATGCAGGCGGCTCTGGATGAACTTCAGCTCATTCCAGATTTCCATGTTAAAGACAAATCTCCCGTATTGTACATTCATAGAAATACTTCAGATGAAGAGATCTATTTTGTTAGTAATCAGAGTGAAAAGGAGATTGATGTAACTCCTTCATTCCGGGTAGTGGCCAGACAACCTGAACTTTGGGACGCCGTGACTGGCAAAATGCGCATGCTGCCCGAATATACCTCTAATGGCAGTGCCACAATAGTGCCTTTGAAATTAGGCCCGCTGGAAAGTGCATTCATTGTGTTCAGAAAACCGGCATCTTCAATTGGCGCGGGGCATGTAAATTTCCCGGCCGGTAAAATAGTAAGTACCCTAAGCTCACCATGGGAAGTTACTTTTGATCACGATAAAATGAGAGGCCCTAAAGAGCCCGTTATTTTCAAAGAACTGATGGACTGGACCCGGCATGATGATGAACGCATCAAATATTATTCAGGTACTGCCGTCTATAAAAATACCTTTTCTGCAATCAAGGCTGTGGAAAATGAACGCCTATTCCTGGAGCTGGGTGATGTAAAGGTCATGGCAAAAGTGAAAGTGAACGGGATTGATGTGGGCGGCGTCTGGACTTATCCATGGCATGTGGATGTGACCAGTGCCCTGAAAAACGGAAGTAATGAAGTAGAGATCTCGGTGGTCAACACCTGGGTAAACCGCTTGATCGGAGACAGTAAACTACCTGTTTCTGAAAGAAAAACATGGTCGGGGGACAATCCGTACAAGTCGGCCAGCCCGCTGGAACCTTCCGGATTACGCGGGCCGGTAACCATTAAGTCTTTGAAGTATTAACATTAAACACCAATAGCACACATATAGATGAAACCTAAATTTTTGCCATTAATTATCCTGATCTGTTGTATCGCACAAAAGATCAGCGCACAGCAGTTGCCGCCAGTATTTAAGGAAAAGCCTAAGGGCATGGAAATAGACAAGCGTGCGAGGGTTTACCTGAGCCCGCAGCGTGTCTTGTGGCAGTCTGATGAAACTGGTAAGTATGTCAAAGATACCAAAAATCTACTGAAACCGGGTAACGGACAGGGCGAACTGATCAATAAGGACATGGTTACACTGCTGAGCGACGACAAACAAAAAGGAGGGCTTATGCTTGACTTTGGAAAGGAACTGCAGGGCGGCTTACAGATCGTAACCGGCATGATGAAAAAGAACGGGCCTGTCAAGATCCGTGTCCGCTTTGGTGAGTCTGCTGCTGAAACGATGTCTGAAACAGGAGGGAAAGCTACAGCTACCAATGATCACGCCATCCGTGATTTTGTAGTCGACGTGCCCTGGCTGGGCGTGCTGGAAATAGGCAATACAGGCTTTCGGTTTGTACGGATAGACCTGGTAGATGACAATTCTGAATTGCTGCTTAAAGAGGTTCGTGCGATATTTGTCTACAGGGATATTCCTTATTTGGGTTCCTTTAAAAGCAGTGATGAACGTTTGAATAAGATCTGGGAAACAGGTGCTTATACGGTGCATTTGAACATGCAGCAATATCTATGGGATGGCATTAAACGCGACCGTTTGGTTTGGGTGGGTGATATGCACCCGGAAGTGACAACTATCAGTAATGTATTTGGTTACAATGAAGTGGTTCCGAAAAGTCTGGACCTGATCAGGGACGCGACACCAACCAATCAGTGGATGAATGGCATTAGTGCTTACTCGATGTGGTGGGTCATTATTCACCGTGATTTGTACAGGTTCAATGGCAACCTGCAATACTTAAAGGAGCAAAAGGAATACATGACCAAACTGCTGGACGTGCTGATCACTAAGATCGACGACAAGAACAGCGAAACGCTGGACGGCAGGTTCCTGGACTGGCCATCCAGTGAAAATAAACCGGCTATTCATGCCGGTTTACAGGCATTGATGGTCATTACCTTAAACGCGGGATCTGAAATATGCGGAATATTGAAAGACAACGCATCCGCCGCAAAATATATCGCAGTAGCTGAACGCATGAAGAAGAATGTACCGGACATCAATGGTTCTAAACAAGCTGCAGCCCTGTTGTCTTTATCAGGAATGATCTCTGATGAGACTGCAAATAAAGTGCTTTCTGAGGGGGGTGCTAAAAACTTTTCTACTTTTTATGGCTATTATATGCTGCAGGCTATGGCCAAAGCAGGGAATTACCAGGGCGCTATAGATATCATTAAAACTTATTGGGGCGCAATGCTGGACTTAGGAGCCACTACTTTTTGGGAAGATTTTAATATGGACTGGCTGCCTAATACCGGTCGTATTGATGAATTGGTCCCCGAAGGCAAAAAAGACATCCACGGCGATTACGGAGCCTACTGCTATATCGGCTTCCGCCACAGTCTGTCGCACGGCTGGGCTTCCGGGCCTACGTCATGGCTTACTGAACATGTGCTGGGTGTCAAGGTGATGGAAGCAGGCTGCAAAACCCTTAAAATTGAACCGCATCTGGGTGATCTTAAGTTTGCGGAAGGCAGCTTTCCGACACCTTATGGAGTGGTGAAGATCAGGCACACCAAACTGGCAAACGGGCAGGTTAAATCAGATATACAGGCGCCAAAGCAGGTTAAGATCATCAGAAACAATTAGAGCTGGTGATGAGAAGGACACTGGCAATAGTTGTGCTGTATGGCCTGGCGTGTTTGAATGTTTACGGTCAGAATGAATCCCGGCAGCTGCGCTCATCTTCCGGGGCGGACACCTGGGTTGCCAAAGACGCCTTGGGCAGGTCTGTCGAAACTGGTAGCGGCAGGATCAGGAAGGACAAATACGTCGGGATCTTTTATTTTATCTGGCAGGGTGCCCATGGCTATGACAGGCATAGCGGGGGTGTAGCTGGTGAAGGTGTAATGCCAAAACAGCCTTCGGATACACTTAGCCCCTATGACATTAGTAGACTACTGAAGGAAGATCCTGATCAGCCCAGGTATGGTCCGCTGCATGCCTTCCATCACTGGGGAGAGCCGTATTTTGGATATTACCTGCTGGACGATGAATGGATCATCAGGAAACATGCACAAATGCTTTCCGATGC
Organism: Pedobacter sp.; assembly: GCF_035317785.1. Lineage (GTDB taxonomy): Bacteria > Bacteroidota > Bacteroidia > Sphingobacteriales > Sphingobacteriaceae > Pedobacter. Next base: position 9,180 of record NZ_DATHGC010000206.1, read on the forward strand.
AGGTGTGGATGTGCTCATACTGGATGTGACCAATGCGGCAATATATCTGCCGCAGGTCACTAAAATTGCTGAAACCTATAATACCATGCGCAAAGCAGGCATTTCGACACCCTCCATTGCGTTTATCGCAAATTCTAATCCGACAGCGACGGTCAACAGACTTTACGACAAGATCTACTCGAAAGGCTTGTTTAAAGACCTGTGGTTTTACTGGAAGGGAAAACCGCTGTTGCTGGCTCCGCCTGAAGGTCAAAATGATCAGGTGAAAGATTTTTTTACCATCAGGCAGTCCTGGGCATGGAGCAAAGGGCAAAAATGGTTTGGTGATGGTAAAGATAAATGGACATGGGTAGACCATACACCGCAGTCTTTTGGATGGCATGAATCACCTGATAAACCGGAGCAGATCAGTGTAAGTATTGCTGAACATCCGATGTCCAACATCGGTCGCAGTTTTCATGACGGGAGGGAACCTGAAGTGAAGCGCTCCGGTGAGGGCCTTTATTTTGCGGAACAGTGGGAACGGGCATTGACGGTCGATCCTGAATTTGTATTCATCACCGGCTGGAACGAATGGGTGGCCATGCGCTTTGATGATGGCGCCGCCAGTCATTTTCTGGGTAAAAAAATCAAAAAAGGGGAGACTTATTTTGTAGATCTGTACAATGAGGAGTACAGCAGGGATGGAGAACCCATGAAAGGTGGTTTTAATGACAACTATTATTACCAGATGGTCAGCAATATCCGAAAGTTTAAGGGAAGCCCGCCGGCGCCGGTATATACTGAAATTAATAAGGTCAAAATAGATGGAAGTTTCCAGGACTGGACACCCGTGAAAGCTGTTTTTAGCGATGATAAAGGGGACACTTTTCACCGTAAACACGCTGGATGGGGCAAATACAAAGAATACGTTAATAACACCGGCCGGAATGATATTGTGGAGGCAAAAGTTGCGACAGACAGGGGTTATATTTCGTTTTACGTCAGGACTGCTTCAGCCATTACCTCATGGAATTCTCCGGATTGGATGCGTCTGTTTATTGGCATCAACGGAGCGGACATACCTGCCTGGGAGGGGTTTCAATTTATGACGTATCAAAAACCAAAAAATGCAGGTGCTGCTGCATTGCTGATCAGCAGCGGAGGCTGGAGCTGGAAACCAGCAATGAATATAAAATATGCGGTATCGGGCAATGAAATGGAATTGAAGCTGCCCAGAAAGACTTTGGGTCTGACCGCTAAGAATTTTTCTATAGATTTTAAATGGGCTGACAATACACCTGATGATGGGGATGTCATGCATTTTTTGGATAAAGGCGATTCTGCGCCAAACGGAAGGTTTAAGTACAGGTACATTTTCAAGGGAAAGTAGGATGAGAGCAGTGAGGGTATTAGTCACCATATTTTTTGCAGCAGTGGGTTTGCAGTGTTATCCACAATCTCCAGGTTCCGGTTTCGGTGCCACTGATGCTCTCGGAAGGAAATTGCCCACCTATGAAGAAGTTGGTGACTTAAAGAAAGACAAATTTGTCGGACTGTTCTATTGGACATGGCATACACAGCAAAGCAAAAACAATGCGCCATACAATACCACAGAATACCTTGCCCGCGATCCTAAGGCAAAAGAAGATTATAATAACCCCATTTGGCCAAAGAAGAACAGTCCATGGTTTTGGGCTGAACCGTTATTTGGATATTATATAAATACAGACGAGTGGGTATTGCGTAAACACGCCGAAATGCTTGCAGATGCGGCCGTGGATGTGATCATTTTTGATTGTACCAATGGAAATTTCACCTGGAAGGAGTCTTATACGAAACTCTGTGAAGTGTTTACCAAAGCCAGAAAGGATGGGGTACAGAGTCCTCAGATTGCTTTTATGCTGCCTTTCGGTCCTTCTGCCGGTGCAAAAGAAATTATCACAGCACTTTATAACGATTTATATAGAAAGGGTCTGTATAGAGATTTGTGGTTCAACTGGAAGGGGAAACCGCTGATCATGGCCTACCCGGAAATAACCGGCGATACTGAAATGCGCAATTTCTTTACTTTTCGTCCGGGACAGCCTGTTTACGATAAAGGGCCTGAAAGAAAAGACCACTGGGGCTGGCTGGAAGTCTATCCTCAACACGGATTTGTGAAAACAGGTCAAGGTTTTGAGCAGGCTGTTGTCGGCGTAGCACAAAACTGGTCGAAAGAACGGGGACTGACAGCAATGAATGCTCCAGGTTCTTTCGGCAGAAGCTATACGAGTCAGAAAGGCCAGATCAACGAACCCGGAGCTGTAAATTATGGATATAATTTTCAGGAGCAGTGGGACAGGGCACTGGAGATTGATCCGGAGTTCATCTTCATCACCGGGTGGAATGAGTGGATAGCCGGTCGCGCAGAATTATGGGGAAAGCAAACCAATGCTTTTCCTGATGAATTTGATCAGGAAAGCAGCAGGGACATTGAAATGATGAAAGGCGGGCATGGTGATAATTATTATTACCAGATGATCAGCAATATCCGTAGGTTTAAAGGGATGTCGAAACCTCAAAAGGTATCAGGTCCTGTCAGCATCCCCATCGACGGGAACTTCAAAGAATGGGAGGGCGTTTTACCTAAATACAGCAGTTACAAAGGAAATACCCTGCACCGCGACAATCCGGGATGGGGAAATTTACATTATGTGAACAACAGCGGCCGTAATGACATCGTCGCGGCAAAGGTGGCCAGGGATAAAGACTATGTCTACTTCTACATCGAAACTGCCGCGCCGTTGTCTCCCAGAACAGATCCTGCCTGGATGCGCATATTTATCGATATTGATATGGACAAGAATACCGGCTGGGAAGGATATGACTTTGTCATCAACAGAACCGCCCCTAAACAAAAAGCGTATTTAGAAAAGACGGATTTCGCCTGGAACTGGGGAGCTGCAGGTGAGCTGGACTATGCAGTAAAATCAAACCAGCTGGAACTGAGGGTCCCGCGTGTACTGCTGGGGGTAAAAGAGGTGCTAAATTTTGGCTTTAAGTGTCAAGATAACACTAAGTCGGACAATGACATCATGGATTTCTGGATAAATGGAGACGCTGCCCCGGCAGGACGAGCGTTTTATTGCTATAAATCAGGTAGTTAATATTTGTATTACATAGGTTGCGTGTTGTCTTAAAAGTTCTATATTAGTAGCGCAGGAGCTAAATATCCATTCTTTTACTCAGTTTATCCATTTGGACATAAATGATAATCGATAGTTTTACCTTCAGCAATAACCAAATTTTCACACAAATGAACTTTACAACACAAACTATTACTACACCTAAACCGATGAACTTCACCCGTAAAATTTTTTCAGGACTATGCTTGCTGCTTATCCTGGGTGCTTGTAAAAGCATGAATTCTAATAAAAGTGGCTCAGCTGCCAAAAACCCTGAAAGCAAACTGGGATGGGAGCTTGGATCTCAGGCTTATACTTTCAGGTTGTTTACTTTCGCCGAAGCGATAAAAAAGATTGACAGTTGTAACCTGAGATATGTGGAAGCATTTCCTGGTCAAAAAATTGGCGGCGGCATAGAAGGAACAATGGGGCCGGATATGGACGATGCAAAACGGAAAGCGGTCTTGGAAATGCTGAAAGCGAATAACGTTAAAGTTGTTGCGTTTGGCGTGACAGGTGCTGGTAATGAGGCTGACTGGACTAAATTGTTTGAATTCTGTAAAGCGATGGGCATTCATACCATCACTTCGGAACCAAATGAAAAAGATATTCCTTTGCTTTCAAAATTAGCTGATCAATACCAGATCAATGTGGCGATACACAATCACCCGGATCCTTCACATTACTGGAACCCTGATATTATATTAAACGCCATCAAAGGACAAAGTAAACGTATCGGCGCATGTGCGGATATAGGTCACTGGGTGCGTTCAGGACTGGATCCTGTAGCATGTCTTAAAAAACTGGAAGGCCATGTATTGCACTCACACATGAAAGATCTTCATGAAAAAGGCAAAGGTGGTCATGACGTACATTGGGGTGAAGGCGTTTCCAATATTCCTGCTGTTATCGCTGAGCTTAAAAGACAAAATTTTAAAGGAGCGATCTCCGCAGAATACGAATACAACTGGCAAAGTAACAGTGCAGATGTAGCCGCCAGCGTTGTTAATTTCCGTGACCTTATAACCAAAACCAACTAGTAAAACACACACATGATTAAGTTATCATTATGGAAACCAATAACAGCACTTTCGCTGTTGTTGGTTTCGGCATTTATAGCGAACGGACAAACTGCAGCCAAACCCGATGAAAACAGGTTTACTAAAGTTGTACTTCAGCAAAAATTAGAAGAACCAATGCAATTTCAGATCCTTGATGGTGGAAAAGTATTGTACGCTGAGCGTAAAGGAAAACTAAAGCTCTATGATCCTGCAACCAACAAGATGGAGGTAATTGCTGAGTTCAATGTCAGCAGAGAATATGTAAGCAAAAGCGGCGAACATTCTGAGGGTGAAGATGGATTACAGGGCGTGATCCTTGATCCTGATTATGTAAAGAACCATTGGATCTACATTTATTATTCTCCGAAGGAGGAGTCGGTAAACAGACTTTCCAGATTCATATGGACTGGGGGAAAGCTGAATATGGCTACAGAGAAGAAAGTACTGGATGTGGTCGTTCAGCGTGAAGAATGCTGTCATGTAGGCGGGGGTATGCTCTTTGATAAAGACAAGAACCTTTATCTGACTACAGGAGACAATACTTTCTCGAGGTCATCAGATGGGTTTACACCAATTGATGAGCGCCCGGGAGAAGGCCCGCGTGATGCACAAAAGTCTTCAGGAAATACCAATGACTTGAGGGGCAAGATCCTGCGGATACACCCTGAACCGGATGGCAGCTATACTATCCCTGAAGGAAATTTGTTTCCTAAGGGCACTCCGAAAACACGTCCTGAGATCTATACTATGGGTAACAGAAATCCGTGGCGGTTGACAATAGACAGCAAAAATGGCTGGCTTTTCTGGGGTGAAGTTGGTCCGGATGGCTCAAATTCATCTGACCTGAGAGGGCCAAAGTCTTATGATGAATTCAACATTGCCAAAAAAGCAGGCAACTATGGCTGGCCGTATTTCAACGGCAAGGAAGCTTACCGCCACTATAACTTTGCTACTAAGGAATCTGGTG
>NZ_DATHGC010000207.1:0-18436 GCF_035317785.1 Pedobacter sp.
CTTGAACCGGACCTGCTGCCCGCTTTTCATCTGCGCCAGCCTGGTAAGATCAGCCGTGATCACCTGTAAGACACGGGGATAGCCACCCGTTGTCTGGTGGTCCGCCATTAAAATGATCGCCGCACCACTCGTGGTTACCTGTACGGTTCCAAAACAAACAGCTGAAGAAAGCATTTCTTTAGCTTCCATTATCTGTATAGGAGGGCCCTGCAGCCTATACCCCATTCTGTCTGCTTCATTAGTGATCAGGTATTCTTTTTCCAGCATCAGAGCCAAACTTTCCGGGGTAAACAGATCGTATTCAGGCCCTTTCAATACCCTGATCAGCGCTTCACCGGGATCGGGGTAAAGTTTCAGATCGAGCGACCAGTTGAATATCTTTTTAGCGCCTTTATATACCTTATTGAAAGACAAAGTGTCTTCATTCTTCAGTGCCCTTCCTTTATGACCTCCAAAACCGGCTTTTAAATAGGTAGAATAACTACCCAATACAGCATGCAGTTTAAAGCCTCCAAAAACTGTAAGGTAAGTCCTGCAGCCCTTTACCGTGGCACCGAAACTCAGTACTGAGCCTTTTTCCATATACAGGGGCCTCCACATTTTTACAGCCACGCCATCTATCTGGGGGCTCAGGTCTCCTCCTGTCAATGCCACCAGCTGAGGCGTTTCAAAGATTATTTTAGGCCCCATCAATGTGCATTCCAGTCCTGCTGTCCCTGGTTCATTCCCAAGTAATAAATTTCCGATCTGCAGGGCAAGGGTATCCATAGCTCCGCTTACAATGATGCCATCTCTCCTGTACCCTGTCCTGCCAAGGTCCTGTACCGTTGTCTGCAAACCTGCCTTAATGATCTTAATACCCATCATCTTCCCCTTTCAGCATTTGAAACTCCAGCGCATCGATCGCAACAAAACGAACCCTGTTTCCTGCCCTGAGCAATGAGGGTTGCTCCCGTTCTGCATCAAATAAAATCAATGGGGTCTGCCCGATAATCTGCCAGCCTCCCGGCGTTTCAATAGGATAAATTCCAGTCTGATGACCGCCTATACCAACAGATCCGGCAGGAACACTGCTGCTTGGTGTTTCCTTTCTCGGCGCTGCTATCTTTTCGTTCAGTCCGCCCAAATACGGGAAACCGGGCGCAAATCCGATCATATATACCAGGTATTCAGCGGAAGTGTGCAGGGCGATCACCTCTTCTTCGGTGAAGCCACTATGTGCGGCCACAAATGACAGATCAGACCCTCCGTACAAAACCGGAATTTCAACGGTCACCGCAGCATCTTCTTCCTGTTCCATTTCTGCGATCTCATCCAGCATTTCCTGCATAAGGGACGCTGTCAACTCATAATCAGAAACAAGCGGATCGTAAAAAACAGTTATGGTAGTGAATGCCGGCACATATTCAACAAAGCCTTCAAATGAATATTCATCCAGAAACAGACATACCGCATGTATTGATCTGTGAATGTCCTCACTGATTTCCTGTCCAAACTCCAGCACGATTGCCGAATCTCCCAGGGGATATATTTTATTCATTTATGATGTTTAATGTTGCCCTGACAATGCCTGAATAATCATTATTAAAATGATGATTACCTGGCAAGGCAACAGTCTTTATTCCATTATTATTAAATTTCTGTCTGATCTCTTCACCTTCGGCCGAGCCGAAACAGCACAGGTAAGGTACAATTTTTAATTTTTTAAACTCAGCGATCACATCGTATTTATGATTTTCGCTGCTTATATTCAGCATGTCAGCAATGTGTATCTCAAAATCAGCAGATTCATCGGGAGAAAGAGCGACAACAGCTTTCAAATGACTTTGCAAAGCCGCAGGCAACCTGCTCGCTACAAAGGGCACCACAGAAGCCCCGAACGAGTATCCTGCCAGTATAAAACCATCCTTATCCATTTGGTCCCTGTACTGCATGATAGCTTTAGCGATATCTTCAGCAGTACCGTTAGGCGTTTTTTCCTTCCAGAAATACTTCTGCGCATCCAGTCCTACCACAGACAAGCCATTCGAGGCAAACACTTCAGCCAGAGACTGATCAAAGCTGGTCCAGCCACCGTCACCGGAAATCATAAAAACCAGGGGCAGTTTATTTTTTTTGGCCGATGGCACTATATTCAAAGGCAGGTTATTGACCATTTTAACATTGACATATGCTGTTGCGTCACTTACCTTCTGGTAGGCATTTGCCAGTGGCAGCTGCCAATTATCTACGGCAGAAAATCCATGACCGACTTTCAAAGGCACCAGTTCGGCATTAGGCATATCCTTCATAAAACTCGCAGTGGCCTCAAAAGGACAGGTCAGGTCTTTCAACCCATTCAGGGCAATAAATGGTGCACTGAGGTTTTCAGATCTTTCCAGGTAAAAGGAAACACCAGGTTTCAATACGTGCTGTGTCAGTCCATTACCTTTGCACAAAGGTCTCTTCAGATTAATGTCAGGTGAAAAACCCAGCGCAACCGCACCCTTGAACGTATTTGCCGGAGCCTGGGCCAGTATTCCGTAGATCAAAACCGCGCCATAAGAATAGCCCAGCAGTACAGGCTTGTAATAATTACTAAACTTATATTTCTTTTGTACGGACAGACTTAGCTCCTCAAAATCAGCTGCAGGATACAAACAGTCAGATGTCCTTTTAGACAAGTAATAACCGTAATGCCTGGCATCAATGCCCAGTACCATAGCACCCTTTGCCACAAGTGTCGTCGCCATTTTAGTAACGATCCCATTCCAGCCACCATCTCCTGATACAAACAGGGTTACCGATGTCGGCGTGCCTTTTGGCATATAGACCATGACCTTACCAAATTTTCCATAGGTAACAGAACTGGTATCAATTTGTGCAGATGCATTTGAGGTCAGCCACAGTCCCGTTAGTAAAAAAAACAAACAGATTCCCTTCATAAGTCCGGCTCTAAATCATCACTAAGGTTTAATTACATTATTCAATACAGCAGGCACCTGCAGGAGATCATAATCCTGATTGTAGATCAGGTACTTATTGTGCCATACCGGTGAAAACTTATCCTTGGCATCCCTTAGCCCCTTATACCTGGAAAAAGCCTTGATCTTTTCATAAGCAAATTTCATCGAACGCTCCGGCAGATTCTGAGCTGTACCGATGCCAGACATAGGTGCGAACCCAATATTCACTGATTTAAATCTCTCAGCCTGCAAATGCTCAAACAGTGCAATCATGATATAATCAATGACACCATTAGGAGCATCCGCTGTTTTTCGGATCAGGTCATAAGTCGCCTCCCCGTCTGCATAATCCGGTACGATATTCAAAAAAGCAACGATCTTCTCTTCCTGATTTTCTACGGTAATGATCGCTTGCCCCTTAAGTTCGTTCCAGTCAAACATTCCCTGCGAGAACACGATCTCCTCCCTCTCTGTATCTTCCAGCCACTCATCAGAAACAGATTTCAACTTTTGCAGCAACCCGTCTTTTACCGGTGCCAGGTATACCTTGCTGGTAAACCCGCTGTCCGAAACCTTCTTGATCGCATTGCGGATAGATTTACGGTTGCCCCCGGCCAGGTTAAATGTAACAAGGTCTACTACTCCCTCCTGGCCCAGAAATAGTTTCTTCTTGTTCAGTGCCGCAAAATCAGGAAGAGATTCTTCAGGAACCCTATAATAGAGGCTCTTTAGCCCATTGTCGAAACAATACTGATCAAATGAGCCGATGAGCCGCATCCTTTCCTGCGGACTGGCAACCGGACATTCCAGTACTGCAGCAAAATTCCCGGAAATGCGGTAAGACAGAAAACCGTCGCCGTCTCTGTAAATTAGCTTATCACCATAGGTCTTGAAATAATCCAGCGCAGAATTTCCGTACTTTTTGAGCTGATCCTTAGCCCATTCCAGATCATCATCTTCCGGCACAAGTTTCGTGATATAAGGACTGATCAGTGTATATACCAAAAAAGCGATGGAAAGAAAACCACTGATGTTAATCGACAAAAGGAAATTACGCGCAAACCTGTCATTGGGAACCAGGTCATCATTGCTGATCAGAATGAAATTTTCCAGCGTATACCTGATGGACTGCAGCCAGCTGAAATCTATGTCAAAATGCTTCTTATCTAGAAAATAAAAACCAATAGTACCATAAAGTATCACTGCAGCTACGCTCAGCAACGTGGTCTGAATCCCTACAGAACGCATCCTTGGATTGGCTTTGATGTAATACTCCTTTCTGGACACAAACAGGATAATGATCACCAGCACCGCAAAACTCGCCTCTTCATAATCTATGGCCTTGGTCATGTGCCCGATAAGAGAAAGTGTACACAGACCCAATGCAAAATACCAGGCCGTACGCAGCCCCTTGAGCATGAACGCCGCTGTGACCAGCAGGAACAGGCCTGCCAGAAATACGAAATAATTGGATGCCCTGATCGCCTCAATGGGAAGGAAATCTTTAAGAAATGTCAGCCGTTCGTGAATGGCAGGCGTCAGTACTGAAATCAGGTTGACTATCCCCATCACCAGCAGCAGCAGTGCGGGCAGCACCCGCATCAGCAGTTTATTGATCTTTAGTAAAAAGCTAAGCGCACCAAAAAGCATCGGAATCCAGAATTCCATGAACCTGTATACAAAAGTGATAGACACCGCCGCCGCACCGCTGTACCCAAGCCGGATCAGCATAAAGGTCATAGAAGCCTCTACTGCGCCCAATCCACGCAGAAAAGGCGATATGATCAGGAATACCACACCAATGATGTAGCCGATAAGGGCATAAACAATAGATGGATTGATGTTCAATGCCAGCATGGCGATGTAAATGTGCAGCACCCCGACAACCTCTATCAGCACACTATACCCCAGTGTCTTTAAAAAACTATTTCGTTCAATCGTGTTGCTCCTGAAATCAGCTGCATAAACCTCGATAACAGGAATATACTTCACGATGAATTGATACACCGGCCCGCTTTTGATCACCGATCTGTACAGCAGATATATTCCGGCAATAAGTGCGAATACAGTGATCAGCCCAAACCATTCCCCGTACCCGATACTCCCCTCAAAAATGGCGTAAATGAATACCGGAATGGCGATCACCACAACAGACAGTATACCTACAAAACCATAGATAGAGGAAGCAAAATTGATCTGCGACTGGGGCACACCCTTTTTCTCAATGTCCCCGCTGAAGAAAGCCAGGGAGGAGACACCGCCCGCAGGTAAAAAAACACTCACAAAATTCCTTTTCAGATACAGCAGGGCACCATCACCTACAGAAATCTCACTGCCTACAGCTGCAAAGGAAGCCCGGTACATCATCCCATGAATAAAAACATAGGCTACACTGAGCGCAATTCCCAGTGAGATCCAGAGCCAGTCCGCTCTGACCATTAATTGCCTGACCTTGTGCAGCTCCCCCTGCTCATGTTTAATGAACCAGACCGACAGCGCAATAAAGAAAAGGGTAAATATAAAACTGCCTATTATCTTTCCATGCTCACGGAAGAAGGGCGGAATGAATCTGAATGACTTCATACGTGGTATTCTGCATTTTTCTACAAATTACACAATAAATTCTGTAGATCAGATGAAGAATGAGGGATGCTCAGAGGTATAAGGAAAGTAGCGCTTCCCATTCCGCGCCAAGAGTACTGTCAGGTCTTTGTTTTCCTGCCCTGCGATACCAGTAATCGGCATTCCAGAGATCACCCTCTTTCCTGTGTAGGTAAGCATGCACATGGGCCGCCTGCCTGTCGTCAAGATGATCGATGAGCGAATGGGCCTCTGCCCAGTTTCCTTTTCCGTCATGCCACAATGCCTGGACATGCAATGGCAATCCGGCAGGGATTTCGTCTTTTACTATTGTTTTCTTAAAATCCGGTATATTCAATTCAGTACGGTCTTATTACCCAAAAATAATATTTTTCCGGCCTTAAATAAAATACTGTTTAACGCTAAGGATGATGGCTAGTTTCTTTTTAAAGATCCTATTGAAAGACTGCGGATTCTCAAAGCCAACCTGATATATCAGGAAAAATGAATAATTTCGAAGCAATATGGTTAGCTCAGCGAACCACACAAACGGACAAATGGAAGCCAAAGAAATATTGAGACAGCATATCGCTAAAACAGCTCTCCTGACAGACCAGGAATTCGATCACTTGTTTTCGCACTTCAAGCCAATGTCTTTTAAAAAAGGCCAGGTCATCATCGACGAAGGAGACCAGGTCGACCATGAATATTTTGTGATCTCCGGCTGTTTAAAAGCATTTTACATCAACGATGAGATTAAAATGTATATCCTTCAATTTGCCATGCCAACCTGGTGGACATCAGATTATGGCGCCCTATATAACCAAACCCGTGCTAATATCCGGGTGGACTGCATTACCGATGCAGAAGTGCTTTCCATTTCCAATGCTGACCGGGAGAAGATCTGCACCGAGATCCATCAGGCCGGGCATTTCTTTCGCTGGAGGACCAACAGAGGATACCTCGCTTCTCAAAAACGCTTGTTATCATTCATGAATAATGACACTAAAGCCAGGTATGAAGAACTGCTCAACCTGTACCCCCAGCTTTATAACCTGGTTCCAAAACACCTTATTGCCGCATATCTGGGCGTTTCCAGAGAAACATTAAGCAGGCTATACAATTCCCACAAATAGCCCTTCCAAAATGTGATCTACATCACGTAGCTACCCGAAATTTCCTGCCGTTCTTTGTCCCGTCATATCACTAATGATTGGCACCTCAGATAATGGAAACACAAAATTTTAAAGTCGTAAGCACAGAAAGCGACATCAGCTGGACCGGTAGAAAAGTAACCGGCGCACACAACGGAACCATCGACATCAAAGCAGGATCACTCGAGGTGAATGATGGAAAACTTAAAGCCGGTAGTTTCAGTATAGATACTACCTCCATTAAAATACTGGACATCACCGACCCTGCCACCAATACCCAGTTTTCAGGCCACCTGTTCTCCGAAGATTTTTTTGCCACAGACAGGTTCCCTGAAGCGAAATTTGAGATCACCGGTGTAGCAGAAACAGGCGACAGCAGCCAGATCACCGGAAACCTGACCATTAAAGGAATTACGCATCCCGTAAGTTTTCCGGCAGATGTGAATATCACCAAAGAAAGTATCACCGCATCAGGAAAAATCCTTGTCGACCGTACCCGCTATGACATGAAATTCCGTTCAGGAAATTTCTTTCTCAATCTGGGCGACACACTCATTTACAATGAATTTGAGCTCGATGTAAAATTAACCGCTGTAGCCACCAATTAATTTTTGAGATCATGCCATACGTAAAAATAGAAGTAACCCGTGAGGGGATTAGCCGCGAACAAAAACAGGAACTGATTGCCGGTGTGACCAGGATAATTACTGAAGTACTCGATAAAGACCCTAAACTGACCCATGTAGTGATCCGGGAGATAGAACTGGACGACTGGGGCTATGCAGGCGAACAAGTTTCCGTACTCAGAGAAAAAGGCATCACCGCCAATAAACCAATACAATTGACCCAATAAAAACTAAACCATTAAAATAAGATCATGAAAACACAAACCATTATAGTAACCGGTGCATCAACAGGCATTGGCAAGGCCATCGCCGGTTTATTTTTACAAAACGGCTATAACGTAGCTATTAATTCTGTCAATGCAGACAATCTCAATACCACATTTGAGGAACTGGGCCATCCGGAAAGACTGGCCATGGTTGCTGGCGACATCAGCAACCCGGCTACGGGTCAATTGCTTGCAGATACTGCAGTTGAACGTTTCGGCGCGGTAGATGTCCTGGTAAACAATGCTGGTATCTTCGAAGCAAAATCTTTTCTGGAAGTTGATGAGGCCTACCTTGACCGTTTCTTAAGCATCAATCTGAAAGGCACCTATTTTACCAGTCAGGCAGCTATAAGACAAATGCTCAAACAGGAACAAGGCGCGATCATCAATATTGGTACAGTATTGGTCGACCATGCGATTGGTGGCTTCCCGGCTACTGCACCTATTGCCAGCAAAGGAGGTGTTCACGCATTGACCAGACAGCTTGCTGCCGAATTCGGTAAAAACAACATCCGTGTGAACGGTATTGCCCCGGGTATCATCAGGAGTCCGCTGCAAGAGAAAAGCGGCATTAGCGATGCCGATAGCCTTGCCGGCCTGCACCTGCTGGACCGTATCGGTGAAACGCAGGATGTTGCCGAACTGGCACTTTACCTGGCGAAAAGCAATTTTGTAACCGGAGAGATCATCAACCTGGATGGAGGACATGTATCCGGCCACCATATTGGATAAATATAATAAAAGAGACAATGAACAATTATAAAGACAATGCAGCGGCTGTAGCAGCCGTCCTGTCAAATTATTTCGAAGGGGTCTTTAGTGGAAATACAGCGCTGCTCGGCAGCATTTTCCACCCTCAGGCCTTAGTTGCGGGTGATGTGAAGGGCGTTCCTTACTTCAAGACAGTGGCGCAATACCTTGATGGCGTCAAAAATCGTAAAAGCCCGCAGGAGTTAAATGAACCGTTCCGGATGGAGATCGTGTCCATAGAGATCATCAATTCAATAGCAGTTGCAAAAACACACCTCCAAATGTTTGAATACAATTATTACGATCTCCTATCTTTGAATAAGACCGGTGAAAAATGGATCATCGTCAATAAATTGTTAACTCATGTAAATACAGGAAGCCATGTGGAACCAGACTAAGATCACTGAACTTTTGGGTATCAGCTACCCGATACTGCTTGGCCCTATGGGCGGCGGGTTTTCTACCCCCGAACTTGTGGCAGCGGTATCCAATGCCGGCGGACTGGGCAGTTTCGGGGCTTATACCCTGAGTCCGGAAGAAATCCTTGAGGCCGGTAAGGCCGTAAAGGCAAAAACGGACAAGCCCTACAACATCAACCTCTGGGTCAATGATGTGGATGAGCGGCTGAAAGACTATCCTGCAGAAGAACTTGAAAAAGTAAAAACACGATTTAAGCCATATTTTGATGAACTGGGTATCCCTCTGCCCGACCTCGACCCCAATATACCCTCCAAATTTGAAAAACAGGTGGAGGTGCTCTTTGAGATCCGTCCCGCAGTATTCAGTTTTATATTTGGCATACCATCCAAAGAGATCCTTGCAGAGAGCCGCAAGCTTGGCATCAGGACCGTTGGCGCAGCCACCACACCCGACGAAGCATTGGCATTAGAAGAAGCACAAGTGGACGCCATTGTGGCCGCAGGCTTTGAAGCAGGTGGGCACCGGCCTTCTTTTCTTCGTCCGGCACACGACTCCCTGACCGGAACATTTGCACTGGTGCAGCAGCTAAAATCAAAAATAAAAACACCTGTTATTGCCGCAGGCGGTATAGCAGATGGCAGGGGGATCGCGGCAGCACTGACTTTAGGGGCCGATGCCGTTCAACTGGGAACTGCTTTTTTGGCCACCGATGAGTCGAACGCGACCGTTTTGCACAAAACCAAACTATTTTCTGATGAAAGCAAATACACGGTGCTGTCCAAATCATTAACCGGCCGTTTGGGCAGGTTGATCCGCAACAGGATCTCTGAAGAAGTCAGCTATGAAACTGAAGTACTCCCGTTCCCATTGCAAACCAGGTTAATGGGACCACTAAGAGCCGCAGCAATAGAACAGGGCAAGACCGATATGATCAACTTCTGGTCGGGCCAAAACGCGGTCAGCCTGAAATACACCAAAGCGGCGGAGCTGATGGCAGCCCTTATCGCAGAAACTGGAACACATTTAGTTTCCTAACCTGCGTTTCTCCTCTTCATTACTTTGCTCGATCTTCTTGTTGCTGAACTGCTTACCGGAACTAAAGCTATAGCTGACTGACAAGCTGAAGGAACGTGTCGGTCTTTTTTGATAAAAATCGATACGGGTGCCGTTATAGGTGGTATAGTTTTTTTCCCTGAATGTATTAAACACATCACTGGCATAGAAACGCAGCTGAAGGCTTTTGCTGAGCAGTCTTTTAGACAAGCCGATGTCCGTTACAAAACGGTGTGCGTGATGGGTATTGGCACCTACATAGGGTGAAGTATAGTCCAGAGAAAGATCTATGTCAAAAAGCTTTTTAAAACTGAAATCGTGGCTAGACCTTAAATACAAACTGGTCTGCCTGATCCTGAAGGTGTCCAGCCGGTACGCAAGATTATACAAAGCCAGCCCGTTGCGCGTGGCCCACCAGGCACTGACCTTAACTGGTGCGTCCAGTGAAAACCCATACTCATAGCTGTTACTGAAGTTCCGCGTCTGGTATTCAATGATGTTATCCGAAACAGGACTTGCCAGCTGGGCAATTTTATCAGTAGTGAGGGCATAGTAGATTTCTGCGGAAAAGCCTTTCCAGAAGAGGCTTCCCAACTCTGCTTTATGTGTATATTCGGGCAGCAGGTCCGGATTTCCAAGCTGTGTCAGATAGTTATCAAACTGCAGCCTGTATGGGTTCAGGTCTGCAAAAGAGGGGCGCTGCAGCCTGCGGGAATAACTGAAATAAAGGGAGTTCTTCTTCTCCTCATCCAGCTGCCGTGTGATAAAAAGTGAGGGGAAAAAGCCAAGATAGTTTCTGCTGAACCGGTCTCCGGAAGTAATGGATTTACCATTCATACGCGTCTGTTCCGCCCTCAATCCCAATTTGACATTGGTTTTGCCCTTCGTCTTATTGATCGATGCATAAGCCATAGAAAGGTATTCTGAATAGATAAAGCGATTGCTTAGACCAGTATTGACCACCCATTCCGTCCCGATCAAATCCTCGTTCAATACTTCGTTGTCCCGTTCAGTAGAAACAAATTTTAGCCCTGCTTTAAATTCCAGATCACGTGGAAACACTTTTGTAAAATCGGTCTGCATGCTGTACAGGTTGGTGGTATTTGGGGTGTTGTTGCGAAAGGTTGAATTCTTTTCAGAGACCGTATACCGGGAATGAAAATCATTGAGCTCAGTTTTTGTGCTCCGCACGTAATCACCAATGAACTTTAAACCAGAACCAATGCTGTCCAGCTTAAGGGCATAATTCAAAGTCGTGCTGCCCTGCTCCGGCTTCCTGAACCACTCCGATCTGGCAGATCCCGTTAAGGGCTGGCTGCTCCTGGTAAAATCGATGTCTGTATCAAAATACTGGTTCAGTTCCCCGGCAGTCTGTATGGTCTGCAAAGTCAGCGACTGGTTTTTCGACAGGTCATAAGCCACACCAAGGCGGTAAAACTCCCTGGAATTGTCATTGAACCTTGTGGTATAGCTTGAATATTAGCTCTGGTCCGGATACGTAATGTCATTAGTGGCTATATAATCGCTCCTTTCCTTACCCAATGAAAGGCTTCCAAAAAGATAAAGGTTTTTGTACTTGTAATTGAGCGACATATTGCTGCTGTAAGCAGGTTGTTTTTCCTGCTGCCGATATTGCGCCGATACAGAACCGATCAGACCATCCTGTCTGGATTTCTTCAGTACAATATGGATGATCCCTCCCGACCCCGCAGCTTCAAACTCCGAAGGTGGATTGGAGATGATCTCGATCTTACTGATGTCCTCAGACCGGATATTGCGAAGAAATTCCGCCAGGTCACCCGACGACATGCGCTGCACCACATCATTGATCATCACCATTACCGACTGGTTTCCCTTTAAAGTGATCGAACCGTCATTGCCTACCCATACGCCCGGCGATTTCTGTAAAACCTCCAGCCCGTTAAATCCATTGGCAAGCGGACTCCCCTCTACATTTACAATGAACCGATCTGCCTTACGCTCTATTACCGGGCGTGTGGCAGTGACATTTACTGTGGCGAGTGTACGTTCTTCCTGTTTCAGAACGAGGTGCCTTACTGCGCCGGTATCCGGATAGATAAACCGGACACTCAGATCCTCATAACCCAAAGAAGAGGCCCTGAGTTCATATTGAACATTGTTTTCGAACGCATAACTGATTTGAAAATAGCCATTTTCATCACTTGTGCTTCCGCTTAGGTAAGTCTTGTCTTTTAACAGTCCGATTGATGCAAATGATACCGGCTTGTTTGACCGATCCGTCAAACGGCCCGGGACTGAAACGGAACCTGCGCTTTTTCGATCCGTTGTATTTGAAGTCCTGCCACCGATAACGATCAGGTTTTCAGAGATCATTTTATAAAAGAGTTTTTTATCCGGAAGTATTTCGTTCAATATTTCAGCAACTGATTTTTGTTTCGCATCAATACTCACGTATATAGAATCAGCGACTACATCATCGCTGTAAACAATACTATATCCGCTGGCATCCTGGATCCGTTGCAGTACTTTTTTAATAGGCTGTGCCTGTCCACTGATTGAAATGCGTTTACTTTGTGCCCTTACAAATAACGACACAAACATTGCCAGAAAAATAGAGGTTAATAATCTGCAGTTCATCTGGCCTATTTTATAATGACTTTTTGATCGGTGATCTGATAATCCAGTGGATAGGAAAGCTTTAATGCTTCAAGCGCATCTTTGAGTGGTTCAGATGTGAATGATCCGCTGAACCGTTTATTCTTCAATTGTTCATTTTGGATTTCGATCTTTACTTTATATCTGATTTCCAGGTGCTGGGCCAGGTCCTTTAGTTTTTCTTTTTTAAACACCAAAGAGTCAAGTCTCCATTTGATATCGGCATTTTCCAGTTCCGCATTCATTTTCAGGACCTGGTATTGCTCATGACCCGGGCCGTTTCCCGGTAAAAAAACGAACTTCTCATTTGGTTTGAGCAGTATACTTTTAGTTTTATTCTGATAATCAGTGAGCTCAACCAGTCCTCTGATCAGTGCCACCTCGATATTTTTTGCCTGTCCATGGGCCTTCACATTAAATGCTGTACCCTTAACACTAATTTTAATGCGGCCCGCATCAATCGATAAGGGCACATCCGGGTTCTTAATCACGTCAAAGAAAGCCTCACCTTTCAGCGAGAGCTTCCGGCTGACCTTACCGAAATCTTCATTATAAGTAACGGATGATTGTTTGTTTAGCCAGACTTTGGTCCCGTCTTCAAGCGTCATAAATATTTTATGATTCCCCGAATTGACCAGCGTGGTATTTTCCAGTGGTTCCTCTTTGTGATAGTTAAAGAATACAAGTCCGCCGGTCAGTAAAATAAAAATGACAGCAGCAATCTTTAACAGGTTGGAGTAGCTGACAAGGTAATTGACTTTTAAAGGCTGATCTGTAATCCTATGTTTATCGATCGCCTTCCAAACCGATTGAAGTTTATGATCTATGTGAACTGAACGATCATTGTCATGCGAGCCGCTGTTTTTAATCTCAAAATATTTAGTCAATTGTTCATCAATCTGCCAAAATTCCGGATTGGAATTTACGGCATCATCAAATTCCCGCAATTCTGAAGCTGAAAGATCGGCACTGAGCTTACGGGTCAATAGTTTTAAAAAGGCATCCCTCTTCATGATTTCTATGTTGATTACTTAAAGGACAACAGCGGCAGCGCAACTACCTACGTTGTTTTAAAATAAAAAATAAAAAAGATTGACATTGAGTTTGTGCTTTGCAACGGTCGCGGGATTATAGCCCAGGTAACCGGTCAGTTCGTCCGCTAATGTCTTAACCGCTTTGAAGACCTGCCCCTCTACCGTTCGTACGGATAAATTCAGGATTTCTGCTACCTCTCTGCATTTCAACCCATCCACCTTAACCATGGTAAAAATAAGCTTGCGCTGTTCAGGTAAAGCCGAAACCGCCTGGTCCAGTTTGGCCTGCAACTGCTTATCTTCCATAATCGTTTCAGGCGAATAACAGATGGAAGCAGCTTGCTGCGCATCCAGGCCCTCATCCAGCGCGTTGAACTTGTTTTTACTTGTATTCCTGATGAAATTCAGGCAGGCATTTTTTACCGATACATACAGGTACACTTTGGGATTGACTATTTTATCGAGTTCCGTCCGCTTCAGCCACAACCTCACAAATAGTTCCGAAACAACTTCATCAGCATCTTCTTCCTGTTTAAGGTACGATGTGGCAAATTTGATGAACAGCACATAATAATTATTGAAAAGCGAATCAAAAGCCTTTTTATCGCCGAGGGAGATTACTTTAAATAACTCTTTTAACTCTATTGCCCCTTCAGCCATTGGTGGATATGATGCTGTATATTTGAATTACCTGTTACCCTAAGACACCCGAAACCGGGTAACTACTTATCCAAAGATATAATTTATATCAGTCCCGGCTAGTAAGTATATTCGCACTTAAAAACACTTTCAATTGATCGTTTAGGCTTTCCATTTCTTCTCGGTGTAATTGAGTAGCTGCGAAGCTCTGTACAGTTTCCGAATGCATCATAAGTATATTCCCTTTCTTTGATATTTCCAGAACCATCTGCTTTTTTTCTCAGCCAGTATGTCAAATCTCCGTTACTATTATATACTTCCTCCTGCAATGGAAATTTGCTAGCATTTATATAACTGATTTTTGATGTATCCGTTGATAAAACCTGGTCGTTTAGATCGATAACAGTGGTAACTAGTATATTTTTATTATAAAAATAAGTTGCTAGTTCCGTACCGAATTGAGCTCCATTTCTATCAAATGTTTTTAAGGCCGCCGGATAACCCCGATCATTAGCTGTTATTTCTGACAATCTCAATAAATTACCATTTGCATCACGGTCGGTAATAATGATCAGCGCATTTTTTTTTGAATATTCATAATTTGCAATTTCAGTGCTGTAACCAAATCTACTCCATCTTTCAAATGTTCTTGATAGTTTTAATTTCCTCAAAGTATCATTTTGATAAGTCAACTTGGCGGAAAGTGCACCAGCTTCATTAAATCGTTCTTCAATAAGCAGCATTCCTGATTCGTCAAATGTCTTAATATTCTTATTGATTGTTTTGCCAGTCGGGTTGTAAAAAGTGTTATACTCCGCTATCTTTTTAGGCTTACGGGCTTTATAATCTCTTTGCTCATTCAATTGCAGGGCGGAGTAGATGTTTTGTGATTTGACAAGACCGCTTATAAATATGAGTAGTAACAGAATTGAGTATTTATACATATCGACTATTTTCAATTCCTATACTGCTCTAATCTATAAAATTCTTTTTTATCATTTCTGTTTATTTTCCAAAAGAATCACTCCGTCTTAATCGACTGGATCGGGCTGACCTTTGCTGCCTTATAAGCTTGAAACACAACGGTAACCATGGAGATCAACACCGTCAAAAGCCCGGCGGCCACAAAAAACCAAAGTTTCAGGTCAATACTGTAAGCATATCCCCCGAGCCAGCTCCGCCCGAATACGTACCCCAAAGGAAGGGCTATAAAAATGGCCAGCAGTACAGGCTTGATGAAATCCCTGGATAAGATATACATCACGTTCAGTTCCGTTGCACCGAGAATCTTCCTGATGCCGATCTCTTTAAACCGCTTCTCTGCGGTAAAGGAAGCCAGCCCGAACAGTCCCAGGCAGGAAATGACCACAGCCAGTACGGCAAAATAGCGGGACAATACCGCCACCCTGTTTTCGGCAACATATTGCGCCTGGAAATCCTGGTCAAGAAACTTATAATCAAATTCAGACATCGGATTAAACTCAGCATGGAACTGTCTCAGCGCATCGAGCGTTTCTTTCATTTTTCCGGCCGCTACTTTGACCATGATCCTGTTGGTATACGAGGGCTTGTACCTGATGAACATCGGTTTGACCGGCTGGTGCAAGGATTCAAAATGAAAGTCCTTCACTACACCGATAATCTGCATATCCACTCCCCAAAGCCGGAATATTTTGCCCACAGGATTTTTTATACGCATAGCCGCGGCACCCGCTTCATTGACAATGATCTTTGAAGTGTCTGATCCGAACTCCTTTGAAAAGCTTCTGCCCCGGGCCATTTCAATCCCCAATGTTTCAATAAGACCCGCATTGACATCTGCCCGCTGAAATTTAATTACCTCTTTCGGGTTTCTTCCTTCCCAGCTAAAATCACCGGTTGTATAACTCAGATCTCCCAGCAATTCACGGTCTATACTTGAAGCACTTAATACCCCGGGTATTTTTTTGATACGCTCAATGGCAAAATCGGCGTTGTTTTTGAATTTCCCCCCGGTTTCAAAATACAGGACGTTATCTTTACTAAAACCCTGATTTGTAGTCTGGATGTATTCCACTTGCTTATAAATGATCATAACAGCTACGATAAGAATCACCGACACCGCAAACTGAAAAACCACCAGTCCCTGGCGGGTCCACAAGGCACCTGCAGACAGGATGAGCTTCCCTTTCAACGCGGTTGAAGGTTTCAATCCTGATAGGTATAAAGCCGGATAGCTCCCCGAAATGACACCTGTCAGAATGGTGATGGATAAAAGCGCCATCAAAAGTGAAGGATCAAAATGAAGAGAAAGCTGCTTTCCTGTAATGCTATTGAACTGCGGAAGCAGCAATTCTACAGCAAGAAGCGAAATAAACAATGCCATGAAGCTCATCATCAGTGATTCGGTCAGATACTGAACGATCAGCATTTTTCTGGATGCACCCATCACCTTTTTAACCCCTACTTCTTTCAGTCTCCTGGAAGCCCTTGCGGTACTGAGATTCATAAAATTGATACAGGCAATGACCAGTATGAAAATGGCAATCACTGTAAACAGGTTCACATAATCTATTCTGCCGCCAGTGAGCACACCATTTTCGAAATTATTGTAAAGATAGGCATCAGCATAAGGCCTGATGAATAAATTATAGTTCTTTACATCTTTGGTTTCCAGATATTTCCTGATCTTTTTGTTAAACAGTCCCGGATCCTCTCCTTTTTTCAGCACTACAAATGTATTTGGCCCATAATTGCCCCAGGCCTTGTAGGAGGAATTATTCAGCAACACATCCTGAGACACCAGGAAATCAAACTGTTCTGATGAACTTGAAGGGATATTTTTAAAAACCCCGCTGATTAGCGCATGGTTTTCGGCTTCCATTTCTGTATTGCTCCACATCATTTGCTTCCCCGCCACATCCGTAGTATGAAATAACTTAAGCGCAAGTGCCTCTGAAATGGCTATGGTTTTTTGTCCTGAGAGGATGCTATTCTTATCTCCCGAAACCAGCGGATAAGAGAATACTTTAAAAAAATCCGGGCCGGCAAACTTACCTGCAGCAGTTATCGCCTTGTTGTTACCTGCGGAGACCTTACTCTTTCCAAGCCAGAAACCGGGAGAAACTATAACCGTCAATTCTACTTCGGGCATTTCTTTGGCCAGTGCTTCAGCCAAAGGCCCCGGCGTTCCGTCCCTGGTATTGATCACATCACTAAGATGCTCATTCATCATCACCTGGTAAATCCGTTTGCTGTGAAACTGGTCAACCTGGGTTTCATCATTCACCCACAGGTAGATCAACAATGCACACGAAAGCCCGGCAGTAAGTCCGATAAGATTGATGAAAAATGAACTTTTATGTCTTTTAAAGTTTCTGAAGACCAGTAACAAATGATGTCTGAGCATAACCGTGTTTGTTTAGCACGCAAGGTTCAAGACCTATGCCAAGCGATATAAAAGTAAATATAGCGCAATCAGGCGTTTAAAACCGCTGAACCCTGTACAGAAATGAACAGAGGCTGTACGGTTTCGGACAGCGAACCAGCTGTTCTTCAACCTCATTCCTTTCCCGTTTCGAAATGCTGGCGCAGCTTCTCTTCCTCAAGATCCAGTAGTTCCAGCTGCTGCTTCACCAGCACATCACTGACATTCTCCTTTTTATTTAAATCATGGAGCAAAGCACGCTGTTCTTTGAGCAGCCGGGCCATGATCTCGCGGTAATCTTTATAGTACTCGGTAGCCTTCTCCCCATTATTCTCGTTTTCCCAGTCCTTAAGCAATTCTATATCGGCTGTGTAGCGCAATTTGACTGCCTTAACCATATCATTGTTTACCGTATGCTCAGCATAATCTTCATTCAGGATCTTCAGGGACAGGTGCGATATTTTCTTCCGCATAAGCTGCCGCTGCTGTTCATAAGAAATGGTAAGATCCGGATCAGGCATATTGATCCATTTCACCACCAGCGGCAGTGTCAGGCCCTGTAAAACCAGTGTCACCAGGATCACCGTGAAAGTTATGAACAAGATGAGATCACGGTTGGGAAAGGCCGCACCAGAACTCAGTGTCAGCGGAATACTCAGCGCAGCAGCCAGCGAAACCACCCCGCGCATTCCCGTCCAGCCAAACAAGATCGGTGCTTTCCAACCCGGGTTCGGGTCTGCCACAGTAATAAAATTGGCCATGAACATGGTAATCACTGTAGCACCCAAAGTACTGATGAGCCTTGCCACGATCAATACCGCGGTAATGATCAGACTGTACTTAAGCGCAGGCGCAAAACCATCCGGCCCCAGGTTTTTGATGATGACCGGAAATTCCAGGCCGATCAGAATGAACACAAAGCCATT
>NZ_DATHGC010000208.1:0-2503 GCF_035317785.1 Pedobacter sp.
CCTTTGGGTGCCGGGCTGCGCACTTCAATACTACTCACACCCTCAGGCAATGAAAGAGTGCCCGGAACACGAAGTCTGTTCCAGTTGTTTCCCCCAAGGTCGTTGCCAGGTGGTAATATCAATGTAAGGCGGTTCAGTGAACTGATGATTTCAATAGTAGTTCCCGGCTCTCCGCTGATCAACACATCAAAAACGTAACTACCTGCTTTAGGGGCTGTAACGGTCCAACGGAAAGACTGATCTAGCGAGTTCCACCCCTGAACCCAAAAGCCGCGTGGATTACTCTCTTTAAGGGAATTCGTATACTCGGCCAGTGGCGCTTTTAGGAAGTTCAGATCACTCGGATTGAGAACAATAGGCTGTTTCTGTTCGACTGAATACTGGGATTTCACAATTTTCTCCTTTTCCTGCCCAACCACCCCTGTTGTTTTAAGAGCAATGGCAGACAAAAGGGTAAATGCAAGCATAAAGCCCCAGCGAACTGGCTTCATCCGATACTTTTTTAATGAATTTTTCATTTCTTTTTCATGATTTTTGACGGTTCAGACTTTAGTCCTACACCATTTACACTTATAACACAATATTTTTGAGTTAACCCATTAATTGAAGAATTGTCCACATAAATCATTCTTGATTTGGGCATATCTGGTCTGGGTGTATCTCCATAAGACATTGATTGGAATAACGGGCGACCATATTCTCCATACGGAGTTTTTGCTACCTGAGCCAGTTCTTTTCCATTGCGCAGAATAATAAAGCTGCGTATGCCACTCTCAAAATCAGCCTCCGCGTCCCATGTTATTTGGGTTCCAACCTCACCCTTATCAGAAAGCAGAACATTGGTGGGTGAAGAAGGAGGGGTATCATCACTAACCTCACCAGTCTTTATATACTCTTCCCAACACCTGGCTACTTTTTGATTTGGTAACCAAACAGCATCTGTGGGATCACCTGTAAATTCTTTAGTAGGAACCGCCTTACCGTCCTTTAATGACCCAAACCATCCCTCATTTATATTTATTGGCTTAAGGGTTTGATTCGTGCTATTTTTATCCGGTAGTCTGAGTGCCATACAGGCATCCAGAAAGGGAATAGCCAAATATCGGGAATCACCACACTCATGACCTGTACGGGGATCTGGAGCAAAGCCAAACGGCGCCCCTTTTGCACGATATTCATGAAACTTGGCTAAAGTGCCATCATAAGCACCTTTTCCTTGTTCTTTGATCCCTGCATTACCCATGATAGGAATCAGGTACACTGCTTTAGAAATTACAGGTTGAGGGAATGCCGGTCTATTAAGAAATGAGGTTGCAGAACCAGATCGTAACCATATAGCGGCAACACGTTCAGGGTGTAAACATGACATGACATCAGACCATATACCTCCTCCTGAATGTCCCCAAAAAACCCATGGTACCTTCGTCATCTCTGGATGATTAGTCTGTTTGGCAAATTTGGCAAGCGTGTTTTGGAATACCTGATCCGATCCATGCCTGGGATCAAACCAAAGCTCTGATCCACCAGGGGTCTTATCTGTTGCATCTGTCGATGCATGATACGATGTTCCGAGTAATGCACAATCCCATTTCTTAGCGAGAGCTTGCCAATGAAGGTCGGTGGCGGCTGATGCCCCCTGCTCAGACGCCAGAATTCCTGCCCCGTGCTGATGGACAATCACACCGCGAATAGTTTTAGCGCCTGCGGGGACCCATAAGGTATAGGTAACCGGAATCTGTAATTCGCCCCATTTACCTGACGGGGAATATTCTACTGTGTAATATTTACCGCGAGTTCCTAAAGAAGGAACTTGTGAATATCCGGAAAAGAAAACAATACTTGCCAAAAGGGAAAAAGATACCAGGTTAAATTTTTTCATGAGTTAGTAATTTAATGATTATATGATTGTCAGAATTAAATGGATTTATAAAAAAACTTTCATATCATTCTTTGGATTGTAATCGTTCCTTATTTTCTTATTTTTGCGGCCACATCTTTCATTACTTGCAAAGCTTTCTCATCAACTGTGCCATCCTGGTATATTCCCATATTTATTGTAACGGCCCCTCCCTGCTGCATGCACTCACTAATATATTTGCTTAATTGTTCGGCGGTAAAACGTGGAGGGGGCATTGCCGCTTTTTCCTGCACCCAATAAGGTTCCATAATAAGCAGCGACTGGTAGCGCAATCCCATTCCGGGGCCTCGTTCAATAGTGCCATTTTTAGGAGGCGCAACCGGGCTTGCAACCTCACCGGCCCAGTATTCCTGCCAGGGAGAAACCGATGGATAAATCCATGAATTTAAACAAATGATCCGATCCTTGTTTCCTGTTTTGCAAGCTTTAAAAAAATCTTGAATAGGAATATCTGGATATCCTTCAAAAATTTGGTACCAGCAATCGAACCAGTATCCGGCTACTTTATCTTTATATCTACCCCCAAATTCTTTAAGTATGTCAGTAAATGTTTTATAGAATTCAGTGTTATCAACCTTGCCGAAG
>NZ_DATHGC010000209.1:0-18920 GCF_035317785.1 Pedobacter sp.
CGTATAACATGACCGGCACAATAGGGTGTACTCCTTCCTTGATGTCAAAACCCGCTTCAGTCATCTTTTTACGGAAATAAGCAGTATTCTGCTCCAGTTTATCCCTCAGGTCGGTTGTCTCACTCAGCAAGTCCAAAACTGCCACCGATGCCCCTGCAATAGCCGGTGCCAGGGTATTAGAGAAAAGATAGGGACGGGACCTTTGGCGCAGCATGTCGATAATTTCTTTTTTACCGGAAGTAAAGCCTCCCGAAGCGCCGCCCAATGCCTTGCCCAAAGTACCGGTAATGATGTCAACCCTGTCCATCACATTAAAGTGCTCATGCGTACCGCGACCAGTCTTACCAATAAAACCTGTACAATGTGATTCATCGATCATGACTAAAGCTTCATACTTGTCAGCCAGGTCACAAATTTTATCCAGAGGCGCCACTACGCCGTCCATAGAAAAAGCGCCGTCAGTAACGATGATGCGGTGTCTGGAATCCTTAGCCGCGATCAGCTGCTGTTCCAGATCCGCCATATCCGCATTTTTATACCTGAAACGCTTTGCCTTGCACAGGCGCACACCGTCAATAATAGAGGCATGGTTCAGTTCATCTGAAATAATGGCATCCTGGTCATTGAACAAAGGCTCAAAAACACCGCCATTGGCATCAAAGGCCGCTGCATATAAAATGGTGTCTTCCGTTCCCAAAAATTTTGAGATCTTTTCCTCCAGTTCTTTATGCACATCCTGCGTACCACAGATAAACCGTACAGAAGACATCCCATATCCGTATTTATCCACAGCTTTTTTTGCCGCTTCGATCACCAGGGGATGTGACGACAATCCCAGGTAATTATTGGCACAGAAATTTACTACTTCCTGACCTGTACTTACCTTAATATCAGCACCCTGAGGGGTTACAATGATTCGTTCACGCTTATATAATCCGTCCTTTTCTATTTGTGCCAGTTCCTGCTGCAGCACCGGTTGTAATGTTTTGTACATAATAATAATCTAGTTGTTGCAGCCAAAGTTATGTAAATATCGTCTTAGATAGGTAAAACAATAAATACACTTGACAAACTTTGGCACAATATTTCTGTTACCTTTAATAACAAAACGGATATTTAGGCTTTAATCCTCTTTAATGAAAAATACGATACTAACGCTAACATTACTTATCTGCGCATTGTTCGGCACAGCACAACAAATTAAATTAAGCGGGATTATAAAGGACAATGAAGGGCAAATCGTACCATTTGCTTCAGTTTACATTAAAAATACGACCACAGGAACTTCCGCCAATGTTGATGGAATTTATGCCTTCGCGCTGGACAAAGGCACTTTCACCATAGTTTATAAGGCGATTGGCTATAAATTACTGGAAAAAACCATTACCCTGTCAGAAAACACCATAGAAAACGCAGTACTGACATCCGAAACCTACACACTGCAGGGGGTGACCATCAGAGGCAATGGCGAAGACCCCGCCAATGAGATCATCAGACAAGCGATCAAAAGCAGAAGCAGGCACCTGACCGAAGTTGAGGCTTATACCACCGGCGTTTATATCAAAGGAGTTCAGAAACTGGTTGGTGCGCCAAAAAAATTCTTTGGGCGGGACATCCAGAAAACGCTTGATCTGGATACCAACCGAAAAGGCATTTTGTATCTGTCAGAGTCTACTTCTAAGTTTTCATTTGAACGTCCGGGTAAGATTCATGAAGAAATGATCTCCTCCAAAGTCGCCGGCCGCAACAATGCCTTTAGTTTCAACAAAGCTTCCGATCTGATTATCAATTTTTACGAGAACATACTTTTAGAAAATACACTAAGCACGCGTGGCTTTGTTTCTCCGATATCAGACAATGCATTCCTTTATTACCGTTATAAGCTTATCGGTACAGCCACTGAAAACGGACAGACGGTCAACAAGATCCAGGTCATTCCAAGAAGGGAGCATGATCCTGTTTTCAGGGGCACGATCTATATCAGCGACGACAGCTACCACCTGCTCAATGCAGAGGTATACCTCACCAAAAACACGGGAATAAACCTGCTGGACACCCTAAACATCACCCAGCAATTCCTCAAAGTGGAAGATACATATATGCCCTCGAATATCAATTTCCAGTTCAACGGCAATGTCTTTGGATTCAAGTTTGAAGGGTATTATGTCGGGATTTACAGCAACTACAACATCCATCCCAGCTTTCCGAAAAATCATTTCAATGGCGAGATCCTTAAGATCACCAAAGCAGTAAATAAAAAAGACTCCCTGTTCTGGCTCAACAACCGCCCCATCCCGCTTACTGCAGAAGAAAGCCGGGATTACATCAGAAAGGACAGCATAGCTGTCCTCAAAACCTCCAGGCATTATTTAGACTCCGTAGAACGGGCCAGCAATAAATTTGGTATCGTCAAATTACTGGTCACCGGTTACACCATAAACAATCGTTATGCTAAGAAATCTTATGCCTTCGACCCCTTGTACCGGTCTGTATTCTACAATACTGTAGAAGGCTTCGCGCTGAAATATGGGATTACTTATACCCGCTACCTCGAAGACCGAAAATACTATAACATCAGGCCTGAAGCAAGGTATGGCTTTTCCAACAAGACATTTACAGGAAGCCTCAGCGCCAATTACTTTTACGATCCGGTCAAACAGGCGAGCATCAGTTTTAGTGCGGGATCAGGCATTTTCGACCTCAACAACTACGGTTCCATGAGCTTACTGGGCAACTCCATCAATTCCCTGTTATTTGAAACCAATTTTTCCAAATTCTACAAAAAGGAATTTGCGAACATCGGAACAGCAAGAGAACTCACCAATGGTCTTCAGGCAGAAATAACAGCAAGTTATTCAAGAAATACAAACCTGGTAAACACCACACATTTCAAGATAAAAGACCTTAAAGGAGAAACATTTACGTCAAACAACCCATTCAACCCCGAAACTGAAAAGGAATTGTTCCCTACCTACCGGGCACTGACTGTAGACGCAACACTGACCTATACCATCGGACAGACCTATATCACCCGTCCGGACGGCAAATTTTATCAGCCCTCGAAATTTCCCGTGATCAAACTGAATTATAAAAAAGGGATCAGCGGTCTGCTGAACAGTGATGTAGACTACGACCGAGTTTCTCTGGAAGTATCAGAAGACAGGATCAACATGGGCATGCTGGGTTACTCTTCATTTGTTGCCGGCGCAGGTAAATTCCTGAACAATGATGTAGTTTATTACCCCGAACAAAAACACTTCAGGGGCAACAATTCGCTGCTGAGCAAGCCGGATCTCAGAAAGTTCCTGTTCCTTGATTTTTACCTGTTCAGCACCAACCGGGAATACGCCGAATTCCATTATGAACATAATTTTTCCGGCTTCCTGACCAATAAGGTCCCGCTGCTGCGCAAATTAAAGCTCGAGGAACTGGTAGGTGCCAGCTACCTGACCCAGCCGGTTAAAAGAAACTATACAGAGTTCTATTTTGGTTTGCAGCGCCTGATCTTCCGGGCAGCTTATGGCTTTGCTTACGATGGTAAAAGACGTGCAGATCACGGCTTTAGATTGACATACGGTTTTTAATTGGCTGAAAGAAGAGGCTCTAAAACGTCATTGCGAAGCACGAAGCAATTAGTGTAGCGGCATTGGTTCTTCGGCTAAGCCTCAGGAAAACGCTTCGCTTAGTTCGTGCCTCGCAATGACGACTTACCAATTAATACTTATTGTTAAATATCCAGTTTCTTTCTGATGTCAGATGGAATTCCTTTTTTGTGCAGCAAAAACGCAGTAGTTTTATACTTCACAAAATTCTTGGTTACATATAAATAACCTTTATAATCATTGGTTGCGCCCCACGAATTTTTCACAATATAATACTCCTTACCATTCTGGTCTTTTGCCATTCCGGTAATCTGCATCCCATGATCATCAGTAGTCTGATAATCGTCAAATGCAGCCTGACGCAGGTCCACTGTAATTTCCTTTTCTGGTTTTGGTCCGTTAAACATTGCTTTTTTCTCATCAGCACTCATGCTTTCAAAGTCCTTCTGAGGTACATAGGCCACTCCGTTTTTCCAGCTGAAGCCCTTCTCGCTTACGTCAGTAGCCCAGGCAACAGTAAAGCCACCTTTCAGTGCATTGTCAATGATCTTCGTGATATCGTCCATCTGAACATTATACACCTGATCATAAGACCAGTTGTCCGGAACCATCAATACCGTTTTTTGGTAATAAGGAGAAGTATTAAATGAAGAAAGCTCCACGTAATCAGCCGGATTGACACCTACAACCTCTTTAGCAAAAGTTTTCGGGGTATATTCTTTACCCTCATAAGTAAACTTTTCCGGAACAGCACCCATGCAGGAATCAATGGCCCCGATGTAATTCGTTTTCCAGTTCGGATCAAAATCACCCTGTACGGCTTTTTTAAGAATAGCTTCCGTCAGCTTGTTCATTTTATCAGATGACGTTTTACCGCCGTAATCATTTCCGGTGTAAACGTCCTGTGGCATAGCTCCATATTTTGCAAACATATTGATCACATCATGACATGCACCCCCATCACCCAGGGTCAGGGCACCATGCATGCGCACAAAATTAATCCCTTTTTCCACGTAAACATTCCGTGCAGAAAAAAGATCAGCAAGATCAACCGGTTTTTTGCCCATGCGGATCATCTCCGACTCCAGAAACGAATTGGTACTGTAACTCCAGCAAGTGCCCGATGATTTTTGATTTTTCACAGAAGTCGCTTCTGTATTCATTACTTCAGTAAAAGTAAAACTGTTCTTGCTTGCCTCACTTTGATTGTCTTTAAGTGAGTTAACCAGATTGTCCTGGGCAAATCCCACATTAGCACCAAGCAGCAAGCCCGCAGCCAACCACAATGGTTTCATTGAAATTTTAGTCATTTGTATGTTTAAAAGTTAGTTAGTATAAGTTGTTTAGCTCTACAAGAGCAAACATAATTAATTTTAAAACAAAAACAATGTTTACCTGAGTCGGTCACCACAAATTTACGCCTGCTGTCATTATGTCAAAGAAATGACAGTAAAGATTCCAAAGATAAGACCGATCGGTCTTATCTTTGGCCTGTGTTAACAAAAGCAGAAAAAACCCGCAGGTATATTATTGAGAAAGCAGCAGTGCTTTTCAACAAGAACGGCATGGCCGGAACTTCCATTAGTGACATTATGCAAGTTACCAATCTCGCAAAAGGGGGGATATACGGCAATTTTGAAAATAAGGAAGAGATCTGTCTGGAAGTTTTCAAATACCTTTCCCAAAACCTCCTGGGGTTGATCGATGCAGCACTCAACAGCAAGGACAGCGCAAAGGATAAACTATTTGCGTTGCTGGATTTTTACGAAGATACCCTGCTGCGCAGTGATAAAGGGGGCTGTCCCGTTCTCAATTTCGGAACTGAAGCTGATGACACCAATCCGGTGATCAAACAGGCGGTAAACAAAACGATCAAAGACACCCAGGACAGAATGACCAGAGTGATCACTGATGGTATTGAAAGCGGTGAGTTTAGTGCCTCAGTAAACGCAGGTGCCTTTGCTGTCAAAATGTATCTTTCGACAGAAGGTGCAATCCTGGTTGGCAGGATTCAAAACAGCAATCAGCAAATGAAGATTATGAACGGCATCCTGAAGGCGGAAATTGAATCGTTCTCACAATGATTTTTTTTGACCAAATACAGACCGATCGGTCTATTATACCTCTAAATCAATTAAAAAAATATAAAAGATGAACATTACAAATAACACTGTACTGATTACCGGCGGAACTGCAGGAATCGGTTTTGAGCTTGCAAAATCATTTACAGAAGCCGGCAATAAGGTCATCATCACCGGCAGAAACCCACAAAGACTTGCCGAAGCACTCTCCAGACTTCCGGGCTCAAAAGGCTTCAATGGCGACATCAGCAATTCCGGGGATACCGAAAAACTGGTAGATTTCATCAAAACCAATGCTCCCGAACTCAATATTGTCGTGAACAATGCAGGTGCAGCACACTTGTATAAACTGGCCAATAATGAAGATGCCTTTGAAAATGCACAGGATGAAATGCTGACCAATTATCTGGCAGTGATCCGCCTCAATGAGAAACTAATCCCATTACTTAAATCGCAACCCCAGGCTGCAGTGGTCAATGTTTCTTCCATAGTCGCTTTTGTTCCCGGATCATTGCCTACCTATTCTGCATCCAAAGCAGCATTGCATTCCTATACCCAGTCTTTAAGGATCACGCTTGAGCGTACATCTAACGTAAAGGTTTTTGAACTGATGCCACCACTGGTTGATACAGAGTTTAGCGCCCCGATCAATGGTAAAACCGGTATACCGGCATCCCAGGTTGCCAGTGATTTGATCACAGCGATTCAATCAGATGATTATGAAGTACGAGTGGGCAATACGCAAAAGATCTATGAACTTTATCTTCAGTCACCTGCAGAAGCACTGGCCGCAATGAACCCTGCAGGATGAGCTACAGGATTATAATTGTGTTCACCTTAGTCGACACTGGGCTGGGATTGGGTTGGGCTTTGCTTACAAAAAGGTACCTGTTTTGCGAACGAGCCTTAGCCCAGGCCCGAATAAATCCAGAGCAAAGGGCTTTCTCGGACATGACCAGGCAATACTTACCAGCTCAGGCTCACCTTAATGCCATCCGGACTATTGTCAAAGCCCATATAATAAGTTTTTGACCCTGCATCCCAGGAAGTTTTGACATCAGTGACCTTCCCGCCTGCATGACCTGTAACCGCTATACTTTTTGGTTCAGCAGGCAGCAATATCCGCATGCTGTTTACCGTATTGGCCGGGCTCTTGCAAATGAACGAATAAGCTTGTTTTGCGTTAACTTCCTCTGATATTCTTGATGCAGAAGCCAGTACCATTGGCTTTGACTTATCTTTTATCCGCGTAATGTTGTACAAAAAGCCCTGTTCTCCCGGATGAATAACCTTTTGTGCAAGCACCGGCAAACCTGAATCAAACAGATCCACCACAGGCCCCTTGATCACAAACGGCTTAGCATCAGCGTGCTCATCCAGAACCGAGACGATATCATATGCACCCCGTGGCAGGTAAAGGTTGTTTTTAAACAACAGCTTACCGGCCCTGGCATCAACTTCATAAGCATGTTTCACAGTTTGTATATACTCCTGATCTGAATCGGCTTTCAGCACAAAATCTTTAGGGTCCTGCCTGATGACGTATACAGTACCTCTTCCAAACGTTAACTTTTTGTGCGCCTCCGCTTTAATGTTCATTAAACCAAACAAATGTTCCGATGGCACTTTATAGGAATTTCCTTTTGTATTCCACCATTCCAAAACCGATTGATACGGATCATCATCACTGCCGCAATACACCAACACTCCCCCGCCTTTTACCCAGTCTGCCAAATGCTGGTTTACCTCAGCAGCAAATGGTTTCATATTGGAATAACTCACCACCAGTACTTTGATCTCTTTCAATGTATTTTTGAACGACAGGTTTTCCATGTGGACCGTCTGTACAGGCACCCCGTTTTTCAATAAGGGCAGGGTCTGTCCATAGAAATTGGAAAACGCCGGATCATTGTACCCTTTGTGAACCGGAAATTGCTGAAACATGAGGCTGTTGCCCATCAAAACACCGATTCCATTGACCCCTGTAACCCTGTTTTCCGACAGGGGCATGTTGTTCAGCGCATTCACCATGACTTGCATCTGCGTAGAATAATATTTGGGGATCAATACTTCTTCATTGCTGCCAGCCAGTTTATAGGGCCTGGTGTAAATGCGCTCCGGCCATGGCATCACCTCATAATTATTTACTACAGGATATAACAGCTTAGCAGTAAAAGTAGCCTGATAATTTTTCTTATAATCTGCCCAGTCCCGCGGCCAGTCCTCAATCGGGTCCGTCAGGAAAAACATCTTGCGCCCTGTCGGGGCAGTCATAGACACCATAGAGCCGTATTCCAGAAAAGCATTTTCAAAAACACGTTCCTTTTTCTGACCGTCATAATAAGTTGGTTCACGTGAAGTGCCTGTCCACACCTGCGCGATGTACCCGTCTATCCCAGGCAAAGATGCCAGACTTGCCTCAGGGCTCACAATTCTCCAGGAAGAATAATTGACCAGCGAGTGTGTCGCGATGTACACCTTAATGTCCATGCCTTTCTCCTTGCCGTAGGACTTGGCATAAGCCGATACCTCCTTAATTGCATTGTAATAAAGCTGGTATTTCAGCTTGTGCGATAAATAAGTGTTTTCAGCAGATTCATGCTGCGGTCTCCAGTCGAAACCGTAAAAAGACTTCCATTCTTTTTTGAACACCTCACTGTACCCCGCCCTGGCCCAAAACTCCGGCTCTTCCAGGTATATGGAACTGATCCCGGCATCTATGACTTTTTTGATGATCGCGGTTTTCATGTATTCCAGAAAAGACTGTACGGGCACGATGTAAGGCACCCCGCCGCCATGCCAGATCACCTTGCCGTCCCTTTCCATCTGCCCTATCTCCTGGTGATTTTTTCCATCCCACTTCCCTAAGAAATAGTCCTGGTACTCTCCCCAGGCTATGCCCGTCATGAAGTGTGTCTGGTAGCCATGGTCCCGCCAGGACTGTACCCGCTGTTCAAATGTCATGCCTTTACGGTCGCCCGCACCATACACGATCGCAATATCTGACCGTACGTCGATCTCCGGCCGCCAGGCGCTACCCGTCTGGAATGCTGTTTTCTCTTTTGGTGCCGACTGCGCGAGGCAAAAGCAGGCCATAGGCGTTAAGACGCAGGTTAAGAATATTTTAAGTTTCATTGTGTGTGTCAGGTCTATTTGGATATTCCTAAAAATGAAGGTAATAAAAATTCTTTCAAGACCCTTTCTCAACCTCTTCACGACCTCTTCTAGGGGGTTGCACGACCCCCAAGCCTCGCAAGCCCCCCGAAACCATTAAAAAGCCGGGCTATTCTGGCTCTGAGACATCTAAAATATTTTTTCTTATCTTTGCCACCGCATTAAACGCCGTTTGCACCGGTATCAATGAATTATGACAACCTATCAGACACTACTTTACTATTGCTATAGTCCAATAGCCGGCGCAGAACAATTCGCCGCAGATCATCTTGCTTTTTGTAAATCTTTGAACCTTGTAGGCCGGATCATCGTGGCCGATGAAGGACTGAACGGGACCGTTTCGGGAACAAAAGAATCCTGCGAGGCCTATATGGCTGCCATACATGCCGATGAGCGCTTTGCAAAAACAGATTTTAAGATCGACAATGTAAATGAGCCTTCATTCATTAAAATGCATTGCCGCTATAAATCCGAGATCGTACACTCCGGACTCAGGGACCCCAATATCATCAATCCCAATATACAAACCGGGAAGCACCTGGAGCCTGCAGCGTTTCAGAAAATGATAGACCAGGATGATGTGGTCATTCTTGATGTACGTTCAAACTACGAGCACAACCTCGGTAAATTTAAAAATGCGGTGACCCTGGACATTGAAAACTTCAGAGACTTCCCGGATAAGATCAACGAACTTGCCCGGTATAAGGATAAAAAAGTACTGACCTACTGTACTGGCGGCATCATCAAATATGGCAAAGAAGCTGGTGGTGAAGATTTTGAAGGCAAATGCTATGTATTTGACAACCGGATCGCCGTTGATGTGAATACGGTAAACCCGAAGATCGTCTCTACCTGCCGCAACTGCGGTACGACCACTCCAAAAATGATCAACTGTGCCAACCCGGAATGCAATGAGCATTTTACCCAATGCGATGAATGCGGTGAGAAACTGCAGGGCTGCTGCTCCGTCGCCTGTACCACAAACCCGCGCAAGCGTGCATATGACGGCACCGGTTATTACGTAAAAGTGCCGCAGCCAATAAACACCGGCAAATAAACTACCTTTGCCCTTCATGACCCTAAAATCCCTGAAATATCTTCTTTGCTCGGTGATTTGCTTTTTTGCGGTCGCTGCCCTGGCAGATGACATCAAAAGTATCGGCGTACCTTATATCCAGAATTATCCCAAATCGGTTTACCAGTCGGGCAACCAGAACTGGTCAATTGCCAAAGACAACCGTGGTATCCTGTATTTTGGCAACGCACAGGGCTTATTGACCTTTGACGGCAAATACTGGCAGCAATATCAAATGCCCAACCGGCAGATCGTCAGAGCTGTAGCCACAGGATCTGGCTTCGTATATACCGGTGGTTTCGGTGAATTCGGTTACTGGTCCAACAAAGACCGTAAACTGACTTACACCTCGCTCACCAAACTCATTCCCAAACCTCATATTATTAAAGATGAGATCTGGAAGATCTATGTCGATGGCAAAAGGGTCATATTTCAGTCCTTTACCAGTATCTTTATTTACCAGGACAACAAAATAACCGTAGTCAGGGGGGACAATGCCTTTCTTTTTCTCCATAGTGCCGGCAAAAAATTTTATGCCGAAGTACTGGAAAGAGGATTGTTTGAGCTGGCAGGCAATAAGCTGATTCCACTGAAAAACAATGGAATCCTGAGACCTTCCAATATCCTGTCCGTACTCCCCTACAAAAATGGAGGCTTACTGATCGGGACGAGTAAGGATGGCTTGTTTATCTATGATGGTGAAAATTACACCCCCTTAAATACACCGGCAAATGCTTTTCTGAAGACCTACCAGCTCAATAATGGCGCCCGGATACTCAATAAATATTACGCGTTTGGAACGATCCTCAACGGGCTGATCATTATTGATGAAAATGGAAACGTTGTACAGAGGATCAATAAATCAAGTGGTCTGCAGAACAATACCGTTTTGAGCATCTTTGCCGATGACCACCAGAACCTATGGACCGGACTGGACAATGGTATTGACAGGGTAGAGCTCAACTCCCCCCTGTACTCTTATTTTGATAAAGACGGACAGTTCGGAACAGTTTACTCCAGCCTGATCTATAAGGGAAACATTTATCTCGGAACCAACCAGGGTCTTTTTTACAGCAAGTGGACAGGAGGAAATGGCGATAGTTTCAATGCTTTTGATTTTAAACTGATCCCAAATTCTCAGGGCCAGGTCTGGAACCTTACTGAAATAGACGGACAGTTACTTTGCGGACATAACCAGGGAACTTTCCGGGTTACCGGAGACAAGTTTGAAAACATATCAGCCGCTGCCGGTGGCTGGACGATTAAAAAACTCAATTCAAATCCCGATTATCTTATACAGGGATCTTACAACGGACTGGTGCTGTTCAGAAAAAATGCCGCGGGGCTTTGGGCCTTTCATCACAAGATCGAGGGTTTCGGAGAACCGTCAAGGTACGTGGAGCAGGATGCAAAAGGGGACGTCTGGGTAAGTCATGCCTATAAAGGCCTGTATAAATTAAAGCTGAGTGCTGACCTAAAGAGGGTAACCGCCACAAGCCAATACAATGAGAAGAATGGGTTGCCGAGCGATTACAACATCAATGTATTCTCTCTGGAAAACAAGCTGATCTACTCCTCAGATCAGGGATTTTTAAACTACGATGAGATCAGCAACCGCTTTTCCAAATACCAGACGCTGAACACCTCTCTTGCTGCATTTGCCGCATCCAACAAGATCATACCCGCCGGATCAAGAAAATACTGGTTTGTAAACCATGGAAAAATGGCACTGGTCGACTTATCTGAACCCGGAAAGGTTCATATTGACTCCAATACATTCAGTGTCCTGGATGGGAAAATGGTACAATATTATGAAAACATCAGCCGGATCAGCCAGGGTATTTACCTGATCAGTGTAGACGACGGATTTGTGATCTACAATGCCGGAGATGAACAGCAGGGCCATAAGATCAAGCTCCCGGCCGTCCTGATCCGCAAGATCGAAGATGTGACAGACACCTACAGGACTATCAGTGAGATCGGCAACAGCGGATTGGACATCGAGATCCCCTTTAGCAGGAATAACATCAGGATCTCCTACGCCCTGCCCTATTACAGACAGGGAAAAATAACTTTTCAGTACTACCTGGAAGGATATTCCAAACAGTGGTCTGACTGGAGCGCGGCTTCACAAAAGGATTTTACCAATCTTGGTCAGGGCAGCTATGTCTTTAAGGTCAGGGCCAAAGTGAATGAGGAGGCGATCAGCAGCACGACACAGTTCGAGTTTATTATACTTCCGCCGTTTTATGCCAGCAACTGGGCTTTTGCTTTATACGTCATTGGGTTCATCATCGTCCTGCTGCTCGGCAAGCAGCTTTACGAAAGAAAGTTAAAAAAAGATAAGCAGGTCATTTCCGACAGGATGCATGCAGAGAAAGAGGAATTCCTCAAAAAAGAAGCTGAGGCCAATGAAAAACAGATCATCAGGCTGCAAACAGAGAAACTGCAGG
Organism: Pedobacter sp.; assembly: GCF_035317785.1. Lineage (GTDB taxonomy): Bacteria > Bacteroidota > Bacteroidia > Sphingobacteriales > Sphingobacteriaceae > Pedobacter. The sequence goes on from NZ_DATHGC010000209.1 coordinate 12,386, forward strand.
TGGAACTGGCCGGCAAGAACAGGGAACTCGCCAATTCGGCCATGAGCCTGGTTTACAAGAATGAATTGCTGCAGAAGCTGAGCCAGGAGATCCTGAAGATAAAGGATTCCAGCGGTCATCCTTTGGGCGAGGACCAGCTGAGAAGAATTCAAAAAGTGATCGACGAGGGAATGAATGACGAGCGCGACTGGAACTTGTTTGAGAGCAGTTTTAATGAGGCCCATGAAAGCTTCTTTAAGAAGCTGAAAGCAAATCATCCCGATCTGGTTCCCAATGATCTGAAATTGTGCGCCTACCTGCACATGAATATGAGCAGCAAGGAAATGGCCTCCTTATTAAACATTTCATTGAGGGGAGTAGAAATCCGACGTTACCGGCTCCGCAAGAAGCTGGATGTACCCCATGACAAGAACCTGGTGGAGTTCCTGATGGAGCTTTAGCACTACATCATTACCTCTCATAACCCGTTTTTCTCCCCTGCTTTTTTACATTTTTTTTCTGACCGACGTGTAGTAGTGTTTTTTGCTATGCAGGCATAAAAAACAAAGCATTTCGCGAAACAACGCCTTATTTCAATTGTTTGAGATGTATAGATTTCTGTGCTGATGTATTAATGTAGAGGCGCTTTTTTTGCAATAGCGGCATTAGGAACGGAAATTTAGCTAACTAAATAACTTAAACCGTATGAAAAGAATCCTTACTAAGTTTTCTGTTTTCACGTTCCTGTGCTTTTTATTTATCAACGTCGCATCGGCCCAGAATATTACTGTGACCGGTGTCGTTACTGATGGCAAAGACAATACTTCGCTGCCCGGTGTTGGTATACTGGTCAAAGGAACTGCGATAGGAACAACGACAACAGCCGCCGGTAAATACGCCATAAGTGCCCCGGCCAATGCAACCCTGGTATTTACCTATATCGGATATACTCCCAAAGAAGTTGCTGTAAACAATCAAACTACATTAAATGTCACGCTTTCTGAATCGGCCGAGCAGCTGGAGCAGGTAGTGGTGGTGGGTTATGGTACACAGCGCAAGAAAGACCTGACAGGATCTATAGGCTCTGTAAAAGGCGAAGACCTCGCAAGGCAACCGGTACAAACACCGACCCAGGCCTTGCAGGGAAAGATAGCAGGCGTCCAGGTCATCAGTTCAGGTGAGCCCAATACCAGCCCTACAGTTAGATTAAGAGGTACGGGAACATTGCTTGGTGGTGCAAATCCACTCTATGTGGTCGATGGAGTATTCACCGACGATATAAAAAACATCAACAATGCCGACATTGTAAGTGTAGATGTATTGAAGGATGCCTCTGCAGCAGCCATTTATGGTATGCGCGCTGCCAACGGGGTTGTCCTGATCACTACCAAAAAAGGAAAACCCGGAGAGAACGTGATCTCCTTTGATGCAAATATCGGTTTTAGAGAAGCCAATAATCTCGTGGATATGGCTGGTGCCAATCAATATACAGGCTATTTGAATGAAGCCAATAAATATTATTTAACTGGAGTAGACCTGATCACGCCGTCTATGCTTACCGGAGCGAATACCGACTGGTATGACGCCATCCTTCAAAAAGGAATAATGAGCTCGGAGAATGTTTCACTTTCAGGCGGCAGTGAAAAAGTCAATTATTTTATAAGCGCAGGCTTTTTAACAGATGAAGGTATCCAGAAAGGGAACAAATACGACCGGTTTACACTAAGAACAAACAATGAATATACCCTTACTAAAAAACTAAAATTCAGCAATATGATTTCCTATACCAATGGAAAATCAAAAGGCGCTCAACTGGATGCGTTTACCAATGCCTATCGTGCGGCACCTATCATTGCTTCGAAAATCGGCGACAAGTACGGAAATACCTCGCTTTTCGGCAACGTAGCTAATCCACTGGTGAGCATCGATAAAGTGGACAACACGGCATTGCAGAATCGGATACAGGGAAACTTCGCCCTCGATTACAAACCCATTGACGGACTAACCTTAAGATCAGCGATCGGACTGGACCTGAATTATCTGAAATCTACAGACTATGGCTTTAAGTATTTAAATGAACTTTCCACCTTTTTAGTCGCCGGTGGCAATCAAAGCAGACCAAACAGCACTTTAAAACTGACTAAAAATGATAGGATAAGCTGGATCTGGGACAACACCGCTACCTACACAAAAACCATTGAAAAACATAATTTCACCATACTGGCAGGCGTTACAGCTGAAGAATTCAAATCTAATGACATGATCGGAGATGCCAGAGACGTGCCGGTTAACAAAGACCAGTGGTTTCTTGATGCCGGTTCCGGCGGTTCTCAATCTGTCAGCAATACTGGTGATAAATACCATAGAAACTCCTACCTGGCACGCGTCAACTATGGTTATGACAACAGGTATTTATTAACCGCGAGTTATCGTGCCGACGGAACCTCTAAATTCGGAGAAAATAGCCGTTGGGATTATTTTCCTGCTATAGGTCTGGCCTGGAACATCAGCAATGAAAGCTTTATGTCGGAAAAAAAGATATTCAGCAATCTGAAATTGAGAGGAAGCTATGGCCGCTTAGGTAATGACAATATTCCCTCATCACTATATATATCAACAGCCGCGATCAACAAGCCCTATTATTACGGCGGTGAGCCTGGAAAACTTGGTTCACCAGTACTTGGAATAAGACTGGAAGACATTATAGATAACCAGCTTAAATGGGAAGTAACTACCGAATATGATTTAGGATTAGATTTTGGGTTCTTAAATAACAGGCTGTCCGGTACTGTCGATTACTATGACAAGAAAACCAATAATGCTTTAATTTTTGTAAACATTCCGGCTATTCTCGGAGATCCGGATGAAAAGGTACTGACCAATGCCGCCACCGTATCTAATAAGGGGGTTGAGCTTTCGTTGAACTGGGCGGACCAAATTGGTGAGGACTGGAAATACAGCATCGGAGGTAACATTGCGTACAATAAAAACACCATCAACAAACTGAATGGCGGCCAGCCGCTGCTTGGCGATAAGATTGCCGAGACCAACATCACAAAATCTGACAACGGACAAGCTATAGGCAGTTATTTCCTATTGGAAAAAATAGGACTATTCCAAAACCAGGCACAAATTGATGCTTCAGCGCAAAAAAATGCCAGGGCAGGGGACATCATTTACCGGGATGTCGATGGAAACGGAGTAATCAATGACGGTGACAGGATGTTTGTCGGATCTTACCAGCCTAAGTATACTTATGGCCTAAACGGAAACGTGAGTTACAAAAGCTTCGACCTTAACTTCGGATTCTTCGGAACTCAGGGCGGAAAAATTTACAACGCAAAAAAAGCAGTGCGGGGAGCAAACCAGTTAACGGATAATATAGAGGCCTCAGTGGCCAGAGACCGCTGGACGCCAAACAATCCAAATAACAATGTACCCAGAGCGACTATAGGCACCCTGCCTGGTTCTACTTATTTTGTCGAAAAAGGAGATTATCTGCGTTTGAACAATTTAACAATCGGCTACACCTTACCTAAAACGTTGCTAAACAAGGTGCACATCAGCAACCTTCGTTTGTTCCTGACAGCACAAAATTTATTCACCATCACCTCTTACACCGGCTTCACACCAGAACTGCAGCCTTCTATACCAGGTGCGAAGGAAGAGAACGCAAACCTGAACCAGGGTGTCGATTTAAACAGTTACCCCTCAACAAGGACATTCGCGTTCGGTATTAATGTTGGATTTTAATTAAAAGAAAGATGAAAAAGATATTTTATATAATTACACTGACATTATTGACATCAGCAGTATTTATCTCTTCGTGTAAAAGGAGTTTTCTGGACGTCCCACCTCAAGGTAAAACAACAGAAGAACAAGCACTTATAGATCCGGACGCAGCTGACAAACTTGTTGTAGGCGCCTACAATAATCTTTACCTGCCGGGTACAGTAGGTTTAAAGCTGGTTGTACTGGCAGATGTGACTTCTGATGACTCCGATAAAGGTTCTGTAAGCACCGACCCGGGATTTGATGGCATATTCCTCGACAACTTTACTTATACCCCGACCACAGGTATTTTTAATGACATCTGGGTCGACAATTACAAAGGTATCGCCTCGGCGAACAAAGCGCTGTCTATTTTAGATAAAAGTACCATTGATGCGGGTATCAGAGACCGTTTAAGCGGAGAAGCCAGGTTTCTCAGAGCATTGTTATATTTCAATATGGTCAGAACTTTCGGAGGCGTAGTTAAATTGACCACTGTACCTACATTTGCTGAGGCCAATAATGATGAATTTCAAACACGTGCTACCAAAGAGGAAATCTATAAAGTAATTACGGATGATCTGCTGTATGGCATCGATCATTTGCCTGCAAAAGGAGAAGCAGGTGCTATAGTGGGCCGGGCTACCAAAGGAGCCGCGCAAGCCTTACTGTCAAAAGTATATTTATATCAGCAAAACTGGCAGGGTGCTTATGACATGTCTCAGGCTGTTATTACCTCGCAGAAGTACGAGCTGGCACCTGTATACGCAGATATCTTCAGAGAAGTAGGCGTAAACAATAAAGAATCTATCTTCGAAGTACAAACCGGCCCTTATGCCAACCAAACAGCAAGCGGACTTGCCTGTGATGCGGTAAGTAAAAACTACAGCAACTTTCAGGGACCGCGCGGGTCCTTTCCGACACAAAGTGTGGGCGGGCAAACCTATAGCGGCGGAGATCTCGGATTTGGTTTAAACACACCTTCAGCAAACCTTGCTGACGCCTATGGGCCAAATGATGTCAGGAGAGCGGGCACCATTATTTTTACCAGTGACGCAACGACAACGACCTTGTGGGATGGTTTCGTTCTGCCTAAACGTCCTGATGTAACTAATGAACGCTACAACTACAAAGCTTATCACAGTCCTTTTCTGGAAACTAAAAGCTGTCTGGGTATTAATGACAAAGACAATAAACCTAAAAACATCCGCATCATCCGTTTTGCCGAAGTATTGCTCATCAATGCCGAAGCCGCAACTCATATTGGCCAGGATGCGTTGACCCCTTTAAAGAAAGTCCGCGACAGGGCAGGTCTGAAAATTACTTCATCCGCGTCTGTGCAGGACATATGGAAAGAAAGAAGAGTTGAACTGGCCATGGAAGCGGACAGGTTCTTCGATCTGGTACGTACCGGGCAGGCGGCAACGGTAATGAACGCTTTAGGCAAACCATTTGTCACCGGTAAACATGAGGTATTCCCGATCCCTCAAAAACAAAGGGATTTAAGCGGCGGCAGGCTAACTCAAAACAATTATTAATCACCTTTAGACCATAAGAAGATGAAATTAAGATATTTAAGCATAGGCTTTGCAGGTATAATAATTGGAACTACTTTATTATACTCCTGTACAAAAAATGACAACGGTGACGATTTTCCTCCAGGTGACGTACCACCTACCGCCGGGGGCTTTACTGCATCCAGTCAGATTGCACCAACTAACCTGATCGCTTACTGGAATTTTAACGCCGATAACCTATTAGATTCTGTCTCTAATACCGTAGGGACTAATTCAGGCATGACCTTCACCGCAGGACTCAAAGGGAAAGCACTTAATGGAAACCCGGACGCCGCTAAAAAGGCGTATGCGACTGCGGTTGCCAGTCCTGCAGTAAGGGCAATGACACAATATACTATAAGCTGCTGGGTAAACTCACCGCAGAATACTGGTGCTACAGGCATATTTAGTCTGGGAGATACCAAGGGCTTTTGGGCCAATATCAATATGTTCTTTGAGAATGGCGGAACAACTACAAACGCCCCATTCAAGACAATTTTCGCGGATAATGGTGCAACCTATGATACCGGCGTTCCGCTGGTCAGTAATGGTTTTAACAATTGGGTGTCCTACATTGCAACCTATGATGGCGCGGGAACATTTAAATCCTACATCAATGGATCACAGGTCGGGAGTAACACGGTAACAGGTATTGGTGCCATCCGTTTTCTCAATATCGGGCCCGTTGTTTTCGGAGCCCTTCATTTTATGACTGTCCCAAGTAGCACCACAGGTTCTTCTGGTGAAGGGTGGGCGGGCTACCTGCCGGGGAAAATCGATGAAGTAAGGATTTACAACAAAGCACTTACTTCGATAGAAGTATCAGCATTATCCACTCTTGAAAGACAAGGCAGATAAAAGGTGATGATTGGAAACAACTGGTATTTTCTGTTTTTTTTAATGCTTTTTTTTTCCTGCAAAAAAAGCAGCAATACCGTTGTGCCCGATCCTGAAAACCCCGGACCCGTAACAGAAAACCCGGACAAATTCCCGCGGATCACAGACGAGGAGCTGCTGACAAAGGTTCAGCAGCAAACCTTTAAATACTTTTACGATTTTGGTCATCCGCAAAGCGGAATGGCCAGAGAACGTAATACTTCCGGCGATCTGGTGACCAGCGGAGGTACAGGGTTTGGTGTGATGGCACTAATAACCGGAATAAACCGTGGTTTTATCACAAGAGGGGAAGGCCTGGCGAGAATCCAAAAGATCGTCGGCTATTTAAAAAC
>NZ_DATHGC010000210.1:0-11716 GCF_035317785.1 Pedobacter sp.
GCTCCGGAGTTCATGTAAAATTATAAAATGACCAGGCAACAAGCAATAAATTACTCCAAAAAAAGAGCCTGTTCACATTTAAGAACAGACTCTCCATTAGTTAACTTATTAAAACAGGTCTTATTTCGTGGTGTCGGTTACCGTAGTGTCTGTTGAGTCAACAGCGGTATGGTCAGCTGCAGTGGAATCCACAGGAACAGTGGTTGAATCCACTACGGTAGAGTCTAAAGTATTTGTATCTGTTTGCTCAGATGATCCGCCGCAGGCAGTAACTGATAAAGAAACTGCGAGTGCCAGGAAGCCAAATTTGAATGCATTTTTCATAGGTTATTTTTGTTTTAGGTAAACGGTGATTTTACAGATTAATACCCTAATTCCTAAAAGGTAACCATATTGCATTCGATTAGTTCTGCTGCCCTGATGCAGGGTTTTTCCGGCTATGTCCTCACAACCCTTTCAAGGGCCCTTCTAGGGGGTTGCTAGGGGGTTGCTAGGCCCCCGGCCCTTAAAAGGCCTTAGATAGGGTGCTAAGATAGCTGAAAGAATCCGGAGAGGAAATAGCCGCAGGTACCCGGCGGAAGCCAGCCAGATACCAGGCTGATCAGTTAGGCATCAAACTGAATAATGATTAGGTTTGCATTATGGTAACAATAGGCCTTCTTTCCGATACACATGGTTTTTTGGATGATGCGGTTTTTAAGCATTTCGCAGACTGTGATGAAATCTGGCATGCCGGGGATTTTGGTCCGGACGTAGCAGATCAGCTCGCTGCCTTTAAACCTTTGAGGGGTGTCTACGGAAACATAGACGGAAAAGAGATCCGTGCTGAATTTCCGGAGCATATACGATTTAGCATCGAAGGTTTGGACGTTTGGATCACCCATATCGGCGGTTATCCCGGTAAATATTCGCTGCAGGTAAAGGGTGAAATATACACTAAGCCTCCAAAATTATTTATCTGCGGACATTCACATATTTTGAAAGTGGTGTACGATAAAAAAATCGATTGCCTGCATATAAATCCGGGTGCTGCGGGAAATTCGGGCTGGCACCGGGTAAAAACTTTAATTAAATTTAGTGTTACAGATGGAAAAATACATAACTTAGCGGCCATAGAAATAGGCAACAGATAACGTATTAAATACACTAAGTATATGTCAGGCATCAAAACGCTGGGTCAGTTCATCATTGAGAAACAGGCAGATTTTCCATACGCCAAAGGCGAGCTCTCCAGGTTGCTGAGAGACATTGGGATCGCGGCTAAGATCGTAAACCGGGAGGTGAACAAAGCAGGGCTGGCAGACATTTTGGGTGCGGCCGGAACCATCAATATCCAGGGGGAGGGGCAGCAGAAACTGGATGTATTTGCCAATACTCAGTTTATCAGCGCCCTCACCAGTGGCGGTGAATGCTGCATTGTGGCTACAGAAGAAGAAGAAGAGTTTGTGCCGATCGATTCTCCGGTATCAAAAAATGCCAAATATATTGTTTGTATTGACCCGCTTGACGGGTCCTCAAATATAGATGTGAATGTTGCCGTTGGCACTATCTTTTCCATATACCGGAGAAAATCTGTTGGGGGAGTGGCCACGCTTGAGGACGTTTTGCAGAAAGGTACGCAGCAGGTGGCGGCGGGTTACGTGATCTATGGCTCCTCCACCATGCTGGTCTACACTACCGGAAAGGGCGTCAATGGCTTTACTTTAGATCCTTCAATAGGCGAGTTTTGTCTTTCGCATCCAAATATGAAAATCCCGGCAACCGGCAGTATTTATTCTCTGAATGAGGGAAATTATGTGCATTTCCCGGAAGGGGTAAAGAAGTACCTGAAATATGCCCAGACAGAAGACCTTGCTACAAACAGGCCTTATACTTCCAGGTATATAGGTTCAATGGTTGCTGATATCCACAGGAACCTGATCAAAGGCGGTATTTACATCTATCCGACCACCGCCAGCTCGCCCGGCGGGAAGCTGAGGTTATTGTATGAATGTAACCCAATGGCTTTTATTGTGGAGCAGGCTGGCGGGGTGGCTTCAAATGGCTTTAACAGGATTCTGGATATTGAGCCAACTGAACTTCACCAGCGTACCGCGGTTTTTATTGGTTCTTTAGAGATGGTGAAGACGGCTGAAGGATTAATGAAAGAATACTCTTCTGAACAGTACGCCGGAGCTGTAGTTTAATCCGTTTTTTCTTACGCAAAAAAGCTGCAAGTGAAGCACTCCCGCTTTCCTCCATATATCACTACATTCTTTAGTGATTCTGCCACTATTTAAACTCTATTTACTGGATTGATGATGATACGTTGATAATGTATTAACATTGTCTCTCGATAATTGTACCATTATTTTTATTCAAAAGGCCTTTTAATAGGCTTTTTGATAAGGGTGTTAACTTTTTTTTACTAAAATTTAATGAAAGGTGTTTTTTATTACAATCTTAATATGTAACTATGTATGTACAAATATAATAGCCAAATATTTAACCAGTATTCCAACCATTCACTAAAAAACTATGATGTATCGAAAAATTTTTACTTATCTGAGGATTAAATGCCTCTTATTCATGACTCTGTTTGCTGTATCGGCGGCCGGGTCATTTGCCCAGACCAATCCGGTCGTTACGGGAAAAGTAACAGACACAGCCGGGATCGGGCTTCCTGGTGTGAGTGTATTGCTGAAGGGTACAAAGAACGGCGTCACCACAGCTACGAACGGGAATTATTCCATTTCTGTTCCCGATGGTAAAGGAGTCCTTGTATTCTCTTTTGTCGGTTACAAACGGATTGAAATTGAAATTGCCGGACGGAAAAGCGTGAATACTTCGATGTCGGAGGACAACAGTGCGCTAAATGAAGTTGTGGTTGTGGCCTATGGGCAGCAAAAAAAGGAAAGCATGGTGAGCTCGATCACGACCATTAATCCCAAGGAACTGAAGGGGCCGACCAGTAACCTGACTACTATGCTGGCCGGCCGCTTGTCTGGTGTGGTCGCTTATCAGAGAAGCGGCGAGCCCGGTGCGGATAATGCACAGTTTTTCATCAGGGGAATCACCAGTTTTGGTTCAGGAAAGATTGACCCGCTGATCCTTATTGACGGCATGGAATCCACTTCTAATGCCCTTGCCAGAATCCAGCCTGATGATATTGCCGGGTTTTCCGTGCTGAAGGACGCTGCAGCTGCAGCGCTGTACGGCGCAAGGGGTGCAAATGGCGTGATCCTGGTTACTACCAAATCCGGGGTGGACGGCTCCACAAAGTTTGGTGTGCGCTTTGAAAATTCATTGTCCACCAATACGCGAAACTTTAAGCTGGCCGATAACATTACCTATATGAACCTGGCCAATGAGGCTGTGCTGACACGGAATCCAATTGGCACGCTGCCTTATTCGCAGACTAAAATAGATCGTACGGCTGCGGGTGTGAACCCATACCTCTATCCCAGCAACAACTGGATAGACATGCTGATCAAAGATCATACAATGAACCAGCGGTTTAACATGAACCTGACGGGTGGTGGTAAAGCGGCACAATACTATCTTGCCGCTACTTTCAACCAGGACAACGGGGTATTAAAATCGGAAGCAGGTAACGATTTTGACAACAATGTGAACCTGAAAAGCTATGAAGTGCGTTCAAATGTGAACGTGAGACTGACGCCTACTACAGAAGGTATCGTCAGAACTTCCGGTGCTTTTGACGATTACAATGGCCCTGTGGGCGGATACGACGCCAATGGCAACAGAATAAATGGTGGTGCGCGCGTATTTGCAAGCGCACTGTCGTCCAATCCGGTATTATTTCCGGCAACTTATCCTGCTTCGGCACTGTCAACGGTGAACCATCCGTTGTTCGGGAATGCCACCTTATCAAATGAACTGCCCGGATATATCAATCCTTATGCGCAAATGGTATCGGGTTTTCAGCAGTACAATACCTCTACGCTCAACGTTCAGCTCGAGCTGAAACAGGATTTTAAATTTGTGACACCAGGTCTCACCGCGAGACTCATGGCCTATACCCAGCGCTATTCTTATTTTGACCTGGCAAGGTCTTATTCTCCTTTTTATTATTCTGCGAGTCCGACCAGTGCAGATGGTAAAGAATATAACCTGAGTTTGCTGAACGAAGCGAATGCTACGGAATACCTGAACTATGATCCCCAGAGGTTCAATAAAATTCAGAATACCACCACTTATATGGAGGCGGCTGTAAATTACAGCAAGACCTTTAAGGAAAAACATGCCATTACTGCTCTTTTGGTAACGATCATGAGAAACTACCTGACCGCCAATGCGGGTAACCTTCAGGCTTCACTTCCCTTCAGGAACCAGGGCCTGTCAGGAAGGTTTACTTATGGGTATGACAACCGTTATATTATGGAGGCCAATTTTGGTTACAATGGTTCAGAGCGTTTTGCGGAAAACCACCGCTTTGGATTCTTCCCTTCTGTTGGAGTAGCCTGGAATGTTTCCAATGAGAAATTCATGGAGCCGGTTAAGAATGTGGTTTCCAAACTGAAGTTCAGGGCAACTTACGGACTGGTGGGTAACGACCAGATCGGAAGAGATCAGGACCGCTTTTTTTACCTCTCTGATGTGCTGTTGAATGATGGCAATAAATCGGCATGGTTTGGAACCAATTATAGTTATATCAAGCCCGGGGTGTCGATCCGCAGGTACAGCAACGAAGACATCACCTGGGAAAAGGTCAAGACCACCAATATCGGTATGGATCTTGGACTCTTCAACAATGCCGCCAACCTGATTGTGGATGTGTACCACTCCAACAGGAGCAATATGTTGCTGGAAAGATCTACCATCCCGACCACTATGGGGCTTGCTGCGGCCATCCAGGCAAACGTAGGTGAGGCCGAGGGTAAAGGGGTTGACCTTTCATTTGATTACAATAAGAACTTTGGTAAGCTGTGGCTGCAGGGCAGGGGAACCTTTACTTATGCCACAACTAAAGTGCTGGTAAACGAGGAACCAGTGTATGATCAAAATCTTTCCTACCTGTCTAAAGTAGGAAATCCCCTGAACCAGGTCTACGGGCTAATTGCTGAGCGTCTTTTTGTGGATGACGCTGAGGTAAAAAACTCTCCTTTTCAGAATTTTGGAGAGGTAAAGGGCGGAGACATTAAATACCGCGATGTGAACGGCGATGGACAGATCACTTCACTGGATGTGGTTCCCCTTGGATTGCCGACTACTCCTGAGATCATTTATGGTTTCGGTCTTTCTGCCGGGTATCACAATTTTGATGTCAGCGGTTTCTTCCAGGGTTCAGCGCGTTCTTCTTTCTGGATTGATCCGGGCAAGATCACACCTTTTGCATTCAATGGCGGTGCACAGAATGGCCTGCTGGAGATCATTGCCAATGACCACTGGTCTGAGGACAACCGTAATGTACGTGCATTCTGGCCGCGACTGGATCAGAATGTGAGCAGCAACAATACACAGACCTCCAACTGGTGGATGCGAAACGGTGCCTTCCTGAGATTAAAATCTGTAGAGGTCGGCTATAATATCACTGACAAATTTTTGAAAAAATACGGATTGACTTCGGTGCGGGTTTATGCCAATGGCACCAACCTGTTTGTGAAAAGCAGTTTTAAACTGTGGGATCCTGAACAAGGAAGCAACGGATTGGGCTATCCTGTCCAAAAGGTATTCAATTTTGGTCTTAACGTTCAATTCTAATAAAAAGAGACATGAAACTATTCCATAAATATCATTTACTTACCGCACTGCTTGTTATTGTTTGCTGCAGTGCCTGTAAGAAAAGCTATCTCGATGTAGTTCCCGATAACGTGGCTACCATCGACAATTCCTTTTCCAACCGCAATGAAGCGGAGAAATTTCTCTTTACGTTATACAATAGTCTGCCCCAGGATGGGCACCCCGAAGTAAATCCGGGTATGAATGCCGGTGATGAGTTCTGGATCTACTGGCCGATCAGCGGTGAAGATTTCTGGTCGCTGGACCCGTACAGTATAGCCCGCGGCCTGCAAAACAAAGTGGAACCAAAAATGAACTATTGGGATGGCTTTGACGGCAAGACCATGTGGCAGGGCATCCGCAACTGCAATATTTTCCTGGAAAATATAGACCGCCCGGCGGATCTGGAGCCTTATGTGAAAACCAGGTGGATTGCAGAAGCCAAGTTTCTGAAAGCCTATTTTCACTGGCAGTTGTTCAGGATGTATGGCCCTATTCCCATCGCGGACAAAAACCTGCCGATCACTACAGATATTGAGAGTGTAAAAATAAAAAGACAGCCGGTAGATTCGGTGGTGAATTACATTACCAATTTGCTGGATGAGGCTGCGGGAGACGGCAATACCGGCCTGCCTGACAAGATCTCCAGTTTAGCTACCGAACTCGGAAGGCTGACCAGGCCTGCCGCCCTGGCCATTAAGGCACGGGTATTGGTCACGGCTGCCAGTCCGCTGTTCAACGGCAATACAGATTATAATAATTTTAAAGATAAAGATGGTGTAGCCTTGTTTCCGGCAGCATATGATGACAAGAAATGGGAGCGGGCCGCTGCGGCAGGTAAAGCAGCGATCGAGGTGGCAGAGGCTGCGGGTACCAAGCTGTACACTTTTACATCGGCAACAGCGGTTGACGACTATACCAAAAAAGAAATGGACATCCGCAATGCGGTCTGCGAAAAATGGAACACGGAGCTGATCTGGGGCCTGACCTCATATGGTGGACCTACCAGCGCCTTGCAGCAATATGCTTGCCCGCAACTGCAGACCGCCTTTGTCAACCTGGGCCTGAAGGGCCAGCTGGCTCCTACCATGAAGATGGCTGAACTCTTCTATACAAAAAACGGAGTGCCGATCAACGAAGACAAGACCTGGGATTATGCGGGCAGGTTCAACCTGAGGTCAACAACGGCTGCTGATAAAGGTTTGCAGGCCAATTACCAGACTGTTGGCCTTCACTTTGACCGTGAGCAGCGCTTTTACGCAGACATCGCATTTGATGGTTCAAAATGGTTTATGGCTGACGGAAACCATGATATACAGAGTAAGTCGGAGCAGCCTGCGGGAAAAAAACAAAGCCGCTTGTATTCGGTTACGGGTTATTACGCCAAGAAGCTTGTCAACTGGAACCTTGTAGAAACACAGACTTCACTCACCATAGAGTCTTATCCATGGCCAATGATGAGGCTGGGCGAGCTTTACCTGCTTTATGCGGAAGCGGCCTATGAGATGGGCGATCAGGCAACGGCTTTGCCCTATCTGAACAAGATCAGGACCAGGGCGGGCCTGGCATCGGTCGAAGATTCATGGACGACCTATTCTACTAACCCTACAAAATATACTTCGAAAACAGGTCTCCGGGATATCGTCCGTCAGGAGCGCCTGATCGAGATGGCATTTGAAGGAAGCCGTTTCTGGGATTTGAAAAGGTGGAAAACTGCAGGGCAGATCCTGAACCAGCCAATTTATGGCTGGGACATCATCAGGCCGAGCTACGAAGACTATAACAGGAGAATATTGCTTTTCAACCAGTCATTTGTAAGTCCGAGGGATTACTTCTGGCCGATCAGGGAGAGCAACTTCCTGACAAATCCTAAGCTGGTCCAAAATGTAGGCTGGTAGTGACAGCAGTATGAATGATGATATTAATTTGATAACGCAATGAAAAAAATAACCTATATCATGAGTTTGGCAGTGCTGTTTACAGCATTGGTGCTATCATGTAAGCAAAGTGAGCTGACCACCTTCGTTGACGATGGCAAAGCTCCCGGGCCGGTAAGCAATGCTACTGTGCAAAACCTGAGTGGTGCGGCAAAGATCACTTACCGTGTTCCGGCAGATGAGGACCTTTTGTATATAAAGGCCGTTTATATATCCAGACAAGGGATTGAACGCGAGACCAAAGTAAGTTATTACAATAACAGTCTTGTCGTGCAGGGCTTTGGCGACACCGATCCATATGAAGTAAAGCTGTATGCAGTAGACCGGGGAGAGAATATCTCCGAACCCGTCGCTGTTACTGTGAATCCGACAAGGGCTCCTTTTATGATCGTACGGGACAGCTTGAGCATCGTGCCGGATTTCGGAGGAGTTAATGTAAAATTCAGCAATTTAAATGAAGACAATATTGCGATTGTTGTATTGGCGAACGATTCGCTCGGCAATTTTGTGCCCATCAATACCAATTACACCAATCTCAAGCGGAGCAGCTTCAGTACCAGGGGCCTGCCGCCAGTGGATACTAAATTTGGGCTCTATGTCCGCGACAGGTGGGGCAACCTTTCTGATACGCTCATCACTACCTTGAAACCTTTGTTTGAAGCACAACTGGACAGGACTAAGATGAAGGGAGTGAACCTGCCTACAGATGCGCCGCTGGGCTACAGCGGAGCCATCAGCTTCCTGTTTGACGGGAACCTGGGCAACAATGGTTATTACCACACTGGCGATGCCGCTAAAATGCCGCAATGGTTCACTTATGATATGGGGGCAACTGCGAAACTGAGTCGCCTGACCTGGTTTATGCGCCAGACATTCTACTACACCCTGCATAACCCGCGTAAGGTAGAGATCTGGGGCAGCAACGATCCGGCACCGGATGGAAGTTTTACCAACTGGACCTTGCTGACCACTCATGAGCAGATCAAACCTTCGGGATTGCCTGCGGGACAGTTGTCAAATGCAGACAATGATGCAGCTGCCCTCGGTGAGACCATTACTTTTCCGCTCGATGTGATGCCGGTGAGGTACATCCGCTTCAAAACGCTAAGGAACTGGTCTGATGGTACCTATGTGAACTTTAACGAGATCCGCATGTGGGGAGCCCCGTTGTAACAGGAAACAGGTAATAACTTTAAAAAGAAGATTATGAAAATGATAAAATATTTTATTGGTCTGCTGGTCGCCGGGCTGTTTATGCTGGCCTGTACCAAGCAAGATGATTATAAAAAATTCACTGAGGGTGGGGAGGTGGTCTATCCGGCCAGGGTAGATTCCATCATCGTGCAACCGGGAAATAAACGCTTGCAGCTCAGGTTGGTACTGGGCAGTGATCCTTCGGTCAATAAGGCCAAAGTATATTGGGGCAACCGTCAGGATTCCCTGGTTTTGGACATTGTACGGACTACGGCAAATGATACGCTCAATGTACTGATCAGCAACCTTACCGAGGGAGTTTATAATTTTGAAGTGTACACGTATGATACTAAGGGCAACATTTCGGTGGTCCGGAATGCGACCGGTGCAGTGTATGGCGATGATTACGCGAGTACTTTAACGAACCGGGTCGTTAAGTCACTTGTGAAAGCACCAACAGGCAATGTGGTGATCACCTGGATGGCCCCCCTTCCCGGAGAAAAGCTTATAGAAATGAAATATAAAGATCTGAATGGTCTTGATAAGACCGTAAATGTGCCTGGAGGACAGCTGGTCACTGAAATTTCTGATTATCAGGACGAAACCACACTGTCTTACCGCACCATTTTTGCACCGGACAGCAATGCGTATGATACTTATATTATGCCTTATGTGGAGAAAAAATTGCCTGTATTTGAAAGGGAGTTCTTAAAATCCGGATTTAACGAGCTGATTTTGCCGACAGATGTGCGCGAAGGCGGGTTTGGCTGGCTGATGCCTTTCTTGTGGAATGGCGTGTATACCGGAAACGGATTTGCAACCCAGCCCAACAAACCGCTTCCAGTCTGGTTTACTTTCGATATGGGTGTGTCCTACCGGATCAACCGGTTTATGTTCTGGATGCCAAGTGACCGGATATTCGCTAAAGAATCAGTGAAATCATTTGAGATCTGGGGAAGTAACGATCCGAATCCTGACGGAAGCTGGGACAGCTGGACCTACCTGAGGACCTGCGTAAGTATCAAGCCGTCTGGCCAGCCTGTGCCAACTAATTCTGCGGCAGATGTGGCTGCCGCTGCGGCCGGGCAAGAGTTTATCATGCCGGACGGCATTCCAAAAACCAGGTACATCAGGATAAAAGTGCTGGCAAACTGGGGCAACGGTCCGTTTCAGGCAATTGGTGAACTGACATTTTATAGCAAGGACCGGTAATTTTCTAATTAAATTGGAGTTGTTTTGAATATTTACACACAAATAATAGATTTTAAAAGAAGGATGAATATAAGAAGAGCTTTGGTATTGTGTTTTGTGTCTTTATTTTCTTTTGAAATTGCTTATGGCCAGCTTTCTTTGTCTGCAGATGCAGCAAAGAAAGTTGAAGCCATAGTGCCGTTAGCCGATTCGGTGAAACACATGGCAGAACGTTTGATAAAAAGTGGTTTTACTGCTGGAGATGGATACGGCGAGGTGTGGATCAGGGACCTGAATACTTTTATGAATGTAGCCTGCAAGGTGAATGACAAGAGGGTGATCAAGAAACACCTGCTCACCTTTTTTCACTTCCAGCAGCCGGACGGCAGCATTCTGGATGGTTATGTGCCAAATCCGAAGGGTTCCGGGGTACCCTACAATTATTACCACTCAAAACTGGCGCCTGAATATGCGGGTCACAAAAATACGGTGGAGACAGATCAGGAGAGCTCTTTGATTCAGGCCATAGCCAAATACATCAGCAGTACTGGCGACAAGTCGATCCTGCAGGATACTGTGGCATCGGGTACGGTACAAAAGCACTTGGAAGAAGCCATGCAGTTCCTGCTGAAGCATCGCTTTGATGAGAAATACGGACTGATATGGGGCGCTACTACGTCTGACTGGGGCGATGTACAGCCGGAGCACAGCTGGGGCGTGGAGATCAATGCGGATACGCATAAAGCAATTGATATTTACGATAATGCCATGTTTGTGATCGCGATCAATGACTACCTGGGCTTTGCTTCAGTTTCCGGCAAAGAACGCAAATATTGGCTGGCCGTAAGGGACAAACTCAAAACAAATATCCGGAAACATCTTTGGGACAAGTCAAGGCAGAAGTTTATCCCCCATATTTATTTAAACGGGTCGCCGTTTCCTGCATCGCTGAATGAGTCTGAGATCTATTACCACGGCGGGACCACCATAGCAATTGAAGCAGGTTTGCTCAGTAAAGCTGAAGTGAAGGCTGCTTATCTGAAAATGCAGGACAATGTTCGGGAGGCAAAAGCCGCCACAATTGGTCTGACCATTTACCCGGTTTATCCGGCGGGAACCTTCAAAAATGGAGGAATGGGACCCTATTCCTATCAGAACGGAGGCGACTGGACCTGGTTTGGAGGGAGGACTGTCTCTGAACTGATCCGCTATGACCTGATCCCGGAAGCATGCGAGGCCCTGGAGCCCATGCTTTTACGGGTGATCAAAAACAAAGGTTTCTATGAATGGTATACGCCGGACAACCGGCCGCAGGGTTCTTCCAGTTTTAGGGGAGAGGCGGGGGTGCTTTGGACGGCTATAACTGCACTGGAGGCTAAAACAAAAAAATAATTTAAGAGATCTTTCCCGATTGTTAATAAAAATACACATACATGAATGACAAAAAATTGAGGTTGACAAAGATATTGACGCTGTGCCTGCTGTGCTTTACCGGAGGAGTGGTAAATGCGCAAAAGACCATTTGGCAGATCGGGAATGCCGATAACAAGGCTGATGGTATGGCATTGGCTCCTTCGGGATATCAGCATTTTCTGGAACAGGATTTTGGCTGGGAAGATAAATTTTACCTGATCGGCGTTTCCAAACCGGACCGGAACTGGTCGTATATATTG
>NZ_DATHGC010000211.1:0-48591 GCF_035317785.1 Pedobacter sp.
GCAGAAAGTGTATTATAATAAGCCTGAAAATCCCCGTCTGCCGTTTTGCCCACTTCAAAACGTTCAAATTTGTTGTAGTAATCCAGCAGGCTGGTGTCCTGCTCGACAGCAAATTTAATTCCTGCGGCCCGGCTGCGTTCCCTGCCGATGTATTTGTTGTCCCGTTCATAGACGGCTTTTTTGTCCTGGTTTTCTACAGCCTGTTTCATGCTGTTCATCCGGTAATAGCGCACACTGTCCAGGGATATATCCACCGGATCAGTACCAAAGAACCAGCCCCTCCAGAACCAGTCCAGGTCTACCGCAGAAGCATCTTCCATCGTTCTGAACAAGTCTGCAGGTGTCGGATGTTTAAACGCCCAGCGTTTGGCATACTCTTTAAAAGCATAGTCAAACAATTCCCTGCCCATTACCGTCTCTCTCAGAATGTTCAAAGCAGTGGCCGGTTTGGCATAGGCATTCGGGCCAAAGTTTACGATCTGCTCAGAGTTGGTCATGATCGGCTCCAGCTGGTTTTTGGGCATTTTCATGTAATCCACGATCTTGTGTGCCGGACCTCTTCCCGAAGGATAATTGTTGTCCCATTCCTGCTCTGCCAGAAACTGGCAAAAAGTGTTCAGCCCCTCATCCATCCATGTCCATTGCCGCTCATCAGAATTGACGATCATCGGGAAGAAGTTGTGGCCCACTTCGTGGATGATCACCCCGATCATGCCCAGCTTCACAGCCTCCGTATAAGTGCCGTCCTTTTCCGCCCGGCCATAGTTAAAGCAGATCATCGGGTATTCCATTCCATTTGCAGCCTCTACCGAGATGGCCACCGGATACGGATAAGGAATGGTGTGTTTAGAATATACTTTTAATGTATGCGCCACAACTTTAGTAGAGTATTTACTGTACAGCGGATAGGCCTCAGGACCATAATAAGACATGGCCATGATCTTTTTGCCGTCCACATTTGTCGCCATTGCATCCCATACCAGTCTTCGGGAGGAAACCCAGGCAAAATCCCTTACATTCTCTGCGGTATAGGTCCAGGTTTTCTTTGCAGCAGATTTTTTAGCGAGTCCGGATTTTACTTCATCCAGGGTCACGATCTCGACGGGTGCTTTGGCCGTTTGTGCGGTATTCCATCTTTTTAGACTGGCTGCGTCCAGCACCTGTGCATAGTTCTGGCACTGACCTGTGGCGCCCACAACATGATCTGCGGGCACGGTCATGTTTACTTTATAATTTCCAAAGACTAGTGCAAATTCGCCCCGCCCTTCAAACTGTTTGTTTTGCCAGCCCTGGAAATCAGAATAAACCGCCATTCTCGGAAACCACTGGGTAATGGTGAACAGGTAATTGTCGTCTTCCGCGAAATGTTCATAGCCGCCACGGCCGCCGACAGTCATGCGGTCGGAGATCTTATAATTCCAGGAGATGTTCAGTGTATACTTTTCATTTGGTTTCAGTACTGCCGGCAGGTCAATGCGCATCATGGTATTGTTGATCACATAAGGGAGGGCTGCGCCGCTTGCATTGGTCACCTTTATGATCTTTACACCCAGGTCATTCTCACCGCCAACTATGGCCGATAAAGCTTTATAGGTCATCTTATCCGTCATCTTACTGGTTTCAGTAAGTTTATTGTCACTCGTTGCCTTGTGCTGATTTTCATCCAGCTGCACCCATAAATAACTCAAAGGGTCCGGAGAATTGTTGTAATAGGTGATCGTTTCAGATCCAGTGATCTTCAGGTTCTTTTCGTCCAGTTCCGCATTGATGTTGTAGTCTGCCCTTTGCTGCCAGTATGCAGGTCCCGGTGCTCCGGATGCCGAACGGTAGGAGTTTGGGTCAGACAATACAGTACCCAACTGCTCGAACTTATTTCCATGATTGGAACCCGGGTTGAGCAATTGGGCATAAGTGGCGGAGCCGTACAGTATAACTGTAAAGAGAAGTATCAGTCGTTTCATAATGAATAAATTGCCGGAAGCCTTTCAGCCGCCATAATAAACGCGATCCCAAATATAGCTGAAGAAAGGAAGAAGTTCCAGTCCCAAGCTTTTATTTTTACAATCCAAATCAGGATAAAAGAGAGGAGCATCGCTGCTGCAACAATGAGCAGCTGTCCAAACTCCAGTCCCAGATTAAAGCCAAGGAGTTCCACGATAATATTTGCACTTTTGCCCATCAGACTCTTCAGGTAATTTGAAAAGCCGAGGCCATGGATCAGACCAAAGAACAAAGTCAGCAGATAACGGAACAACATTTTCTTTGGCTTCTTTTTTTTGCTGATGATATTGGAAAATGCGGTGATCAATATGGTTACGGGGATGAGGAACTCGATGAGCTTGCTGTTGATGTGGATGTACTGCCATACGCTAAGTGCCAGGGTAATGCTATGGCCAAAGGTAAATGCCGTGATCAGGATGAGTAGTTTTTTCAGGTCCTGGGTGTTGTAAACGCTGCACAGTGCGAGCAGGAACAGGATGTGGTCGTAGCCCTCCCAGTCCAGAATATGGTGCCATCCGAGGTTAAAATAGAGCTGAAAATCCTGCATTGCCGCTGAAAGTCGTAATTTTTGGAAAAAAATGCAAACTAATCATTTAATTTTGTTCGATATAGACAATGATGTTACAACTGATACTGGTTATTCTTTTTAATATTTTTCACCCGTTTTATGTGAGTGTGACGGAAATTGAGCAAAATCAAAAGACGGGGACATTGCAGATAAGCACCCGTATTTTCTTTGATGATCTTGAAAAAGCCCTGGACAAACGATATAAAGCAAATGTAAACATACTGAAACCCGCAGATAAGAAACAGGTTGACGCATTGATTTCGGGCTACATTAAGGAGCATCTCAAATTAAAGGCGAATAACAAGGAACTTGTGATGAAGTATGTCGGTTATGAAATCGAGGAAGAAGCGGCGTGGTGCTACTTTGAGACCGATAAGACAGAACCTGTCCGGAACCTGAACATCCAGAACAATATTTTATTTGAGCAGCACGAGTCTCAGGTCAATATGATCCATGCTGTTGTTGCCGGCAAACGACAAAGCAGTAAACTTGACAATCCAAAAGATAAAGTAAATTTTTCTTACTGACCGGTTCATCCGGCATACTTGCCTAGAACCTGGTCTTATACCCAAGTCAGCATTATGTTGGATTCATAACGGCTTTATCATGGGTTTTAATTGGATTTAGCCGAGGCGAACCCGTTATGGAGCCGTTATGGAACCGTAAAGAGGCCGTCATGGGATTTAACTCAAAACCTTCTCTATTAGAGAACGACATCAACAAAAGAGCCCCTGGAAAATATCCAGGGGCTCTTTTGCCTTTTTTATTTCAGCTGTTGTTACTGATATTGTATATAGACAGGAGCAGGTTTTAGTTTTAAGAGTTCCTCCGGCGTCATCAGGCGGTTAGGGGCCTTTTTCAAGTCATTTTTATAAAAGAGTTTGAAACCGGTGAACTGTACCGGTTCTGAGTAAATGAAATGACGATATGTGCCTTTTTTTAATTCCGGTTCACCCCATCCGTCCATGTGCATGACCATTTGCACTTCCGGGCGAAGTTTGATGTTCTGATAATTGGTGACCATCTTTTTCGTAAAGCGGTGTACAACAAATACTTTAGGAGGGAGGTTGTTCTTTTTAACCAGGTTTGCAAGATATTGGGACACATAATTGATGTCTGCTGCATCATAGGTTCCTATCCTTCTACCCGGTAAAGAACCGTCTTTCATAGAAAACTCAGGGTCAATTCCTAAATGCACATGTGGCATTTGCAGATATTTCTCGATATGTGGCAGTTCAGCCTTGATGTTGCTTAAAGCCACCTGCAGATCTAAAAATACGATTGTATTTGGGCGCATCTTTGCAATTTTCAGTACAGAGTCGATCTGGCTATTGGCCATGCGATTGATATATTTCCCGTCTCTGCCCGGAGTGCCGCTGGCAACCGCAGCGATGTAGTGTAAGCCTACCTGTACTGGTGTCGCAGGGTCTGCTTTTTCCCAGTGTTTCACTTCCGCATTTAATTTTCTCCACATTTCCTTGGGCGCATACTCTCCAAGGGCACCCATTTTTTTGGAATGCAGGTTGCCATAGTAAACCACAATACGTTTAAACGGAAGGATGGCGCCAGCCAGCGGATAAGGCTGTTTTTTTACAGGCCATTTTCCGGTGGTGTCACCATTAGCCAGTTTTTTCAGCAGCGCATCATATTTTGCCGTATCTACAGGCAGTCTTGAAGCGGTAGTGTCTTCTACGGCAGTAGAGTCACCTGCGTTGGCAGTTTTAGTTTTTCCTTTAACGTTTTTTCCGTCTGAAGTACAGCTTGTACAAATGCTGAAAGCGGCTATTCCGATTAAAAGAATTCCTGCAAGAGGAGATAATTTCATTTTGTATGTGTTTTTATAGATAAGATACTGTTTTGCGCGGTTTAGCCCGGCAATTAAAATCTTACAAGTATAACACTCTTGATACGAATAAAAAAACAAGAATAGGAAAGACCCAAAAAATAAATGTGCTAATTGTTTGGAATTATTCTAAATAAGTTACTATACTTGTACTGTTATTTGAAACGATTCTAAATAGTATCCCGGAGGGGATCAGAAAAAGTAAATATTTGGTTTAGTTTGGTTAGAAAAAGGAATACTTCCGGGGTTTGCCCACATGCTTCGGAAGTTCCTTATTCGTTAAATCATTGAGTTTCTGCAAAGCAGAAAAAAGAAACTATTCAGTAAGGTGTTACTGATTTAGGTGTGTTAAAGGCGTCGGAATAGGTCCCCGGCGCCTTATTTATGACAAAATCTTATTGAAAGCTATTGAACTTTCCGAATACACCCAATGGCAGCTTAATGCCGGAGGTGGCCTGCAGGTAAAGTTCTCCGGTTTCCAGGTTCTGTACCTGTGGGAAAGAAGTCTTGATGAGGTTTTCAACGATGACTGAAGAAAAACCTAAGGAGTATGTGTTCAGGATCAGGAAGTGCTCTTCTTCATCAAGCAGCTGTACGACTTCTTGCATCATCTCCTGGATATGGTCTTCGAGTTTCCATTTCTCCCCGTTCGGGCCATGGCCGAATGCGGGTGGATCTAAGATGATCCCGTTGTATTTCTTGCCGCGTTTGAGTTCCCGCTTCACAAATTTCAGCGCATCTTCAACTACCCAGCGCACATCCTGAAGTTTGGAAAGCTCCTGGTTTTCGTTGGCCCAGTTGACCACCTGCTTGATCGAATCTACGTGAGTAGTATCGGCACCGGCAGCCTTGGCGATCAGTGAAGCTGCACCTGTGTAGGCAAATAAGTTCAGTACTTTTGGGCTGCGGGTCTTCATTTTCCGGATAGAGGAAGAGATATAATCCCAGTTTACTGCCTGCTCGGGAAATACGCCAACATGTTTGAATGAAGTGAGGCCCAGACGAAGGTTAATACTGACGTCATCATTTTTATAGGTTACATTCCAGCGGTCGGGCAGGTGTGCGGAATTTTTTATCCATTCACCTGAAGTGGCCGAGCGGCCCTTGAACCTGATGTGTGTCTGTTTTTTCCATTCCTGCTCGGACAGGGTCTTTTTCCAGACAGCCTGGGGTTCGGGTCTCGATAAAACGAGGTTGCCAAAACGTTCTAATTTTTCAAAATCTCCACAATCGAGCAACTCATAGTCTTTCCAGTGTGTGGGCGTTAGCAGGCTTATCATAAAAAAGCGGATATATTAAAACTTCCCTTTTGCAGCTTTCATAAAACGGCTTGCAAAAACGAAATCATTTAGTTCTTCAATGTCGGTATGGGCAATGTCTTTATTAGAGCCTTCCCAGAATTTCTTGCCCTCGTGCAGGAACAGGATGTAATCACCTATGCCCATTACCGAGTTCATATCGTGCGTGACCACGATCGTAGTCGTATTGTATTCTTCAGTGATTTCCTTGATCAGTTCATCAATAACGATGGAGGTTTTAGGGTCAAGGCCCGAATTGGGTTCATCTACAAAAAGGTATTTTGGATTCATGGCTATTGCCCGGGCAATGCCTACGCGTTTTTTCATTCCTCCTGATAGCTCAGCAGGAAACAGCTTGTTCTTGCCTTCCAGGTTTACCCTGTCCAGGCAAAAGTTAACCCGTTCCAGTTTTTCGCTGCGTGTCTGCTCAGTGAACATATTCAGCGGGAACATGATGTTTTCCTCAACGGTCATGGAATCAAACAGCGCCGAACCCTGGAACAGCATCCCGATCTCTTTCCGGATCTCGATCCGCTCCTCAAAATTCATGGTTGTAAATTCGCGGCCATCGTATTCTACACTGCCCTGCTCAGGCTGGTGTAAACCGATCATGCATTTGAGTAAAGTAGTTTTTCCCGAACCGGAACCTCCGATGATCAGGTTGGTCACCCCGGCTTCGAACTTACCGGAGATACCGATCAGTACGTCATTGCTGCCAAACGATTTATGGATGTCCTTGATCTCGATCATAATAATAACTGGGTTACGATGTAATCACATGCCAGAATGGAGATACAGCTGACTACTACAGCCCGGGTACTGGCCTGGGCTACTTCAAGAGCGCCCCCTTTTACATAAAAGCCTTCGTATGCGGGTACTGAGGTAATGATAAAACCAAATACAAATGCTTTTACCAGTGCTACGGTGATGGTATATGGATTGAAGTCGGTGGTGATTCCCTGCATATATTCCGCAGGAGTAACTGCTCCGGATAATGTACCGCCGATGTACCCACCGGTAATGCTTAAAAACATAGATATGATCACCAGAATAGGTACCATCGTAATCCCGGCTATGATCTTGGGAAGGATCAAATATCCGGGTGAGTTGATGCCCATGATCTCCAGTGCATCGATCTGCTCGCTTACCCGCATCGTGCCGATCTCAGAGGAGATGGCTGAACCAATCTTTCCGGCAAGTACGATGGCGCTGATGGTTGGACTCAGTTCAAGAATTGATGAATCGCGGTTTACTGAGCCAATAATGGTTTTTGGAATAAAATCACTGACGAGCTGGAAAGCGATCTGTAAGGTCATAACCGCGCCAATGAAGGTCGAAATAATGGATATAAGCCCGAGTGAACCAACGCCGATAAAATCCATTTGTTTAAAAATGGCTTTCAGATAGATCTTAAATTTTTCCGGTCTCCTGAATACCGCCTTTAATAACAGAAGATACTTGCCAAAATTGGTAAAATTCATTCTTGAAAACTTAGCTATAGTACGGATGCAATATTATTACAAAGAAACAATAAAATTTGAATAAAGACAGCATTCAGAGTTGGTAACAAATCTTTATGCGGCAAAGTTTTGCGATGTATGGCTTTTTTGTAATATTGCGCAAAATTAGCTGTTTGAACATGAATGCCATTATCACAGCCGGTACCAAAGGTATTGGAAAAGCAATAGCCATTAAATTGGCAGAGAACGGGTACGATCTGGCGGTATGTGCCAGAAACAGGGCGAGTCTGGATCAGCTTTATGAATCATTGAGACATACCGGCAGAAAAGTTTTTTTACATGAGGCCGATTGCAGTGTGAAGGCCGATGTTTACAGGTTCTGTGAAGCGGTGCAAAAACAAATGCCGGTGGCTGATGTTTTGGTGAATAATGCAGGGACGTATATTCCCGGGGTAATGCTGGATGAGGCTGATGATCAGTTCGAAACGCAGTTAAATCTGAACCTGAATGCAGCTTATTATACCAGTAAGTTCTTTGGTAAAATGATGCGTACACAGCAATCCGGGCACATTTTTAACATTTGCTCGGTAGCCAGCAAACAAATCGTTGAAAATGCAGGTGGGTACAGTGTAACTAAGGCGGCCTTGCTGAGTCTTAATCATGTATTTAGGGAAGAGTTATCAAAATACAATGTAAAGGTAACAGCTGTCTTGCCGGGCTCAACACTAACGTCTTCATGGGAGGGAACAACAATTCCCGCCGGGCGTTTTGTTCAGCCGGAAGATATAGCGAATGCCATATACACCATATTGAATTTAAGCAGTGGCGTAAATGTTGATGAGATAACCATAAAACCGGTACAGTTTTAAACATAGGAGGACATATATTATGGACAAGAGATTATTTAGAAATGAGCACGAGAAAGTGATTGCGGGAGTATCTTCCGGAGTTGCTGAGTACATGGAGGTGGATGTAACGATAATCAGGTTATTGTTTGTCCTGTCTACTGTGTTTTTGGTGGGAACAGGTATTTTGGTCTACATCGTGATGTGGATCGTCGTGCCGGTGAACAATGATCCCGCGAAGCGGTTTTCAAAGTTCAATGATTTTTATGCAGGCAAAAATCCTTTCAATTCGCCAAATGCATTTTCGCAGCCTGCAAATACACCGGAGAATCCGGCGCCTTCACAAAGCTGGACATCATCAACTATAAATGAAGACAGTTTTAAAACAACAGGAAAACCGCAGGATTTTAAGCCTTTTCAGAAAAACAACAATGAGACCGGGCGTACCGTGGGCGGATTGTTCCTGCTGGTGATCGGACTTTATTTCCTGATGAATGAGTTTAATTTCATTCCGTTCTGGTTCAGCATCGGTAAACTGTGGCCGCTCGTATTTGTAGCTATCGGGGTGAGCTTTATCCTCAAATCCAAACGCAAAAACGCATGGGAAGAATGGAAAGCCCAGCAGGATGAAAAAGTATCGGCTGAAACGGGGCCTGCGCCGACGGAGCATACTGAAAGTACTGCAGCTGCTGCCGGGACTGAAGGCCCCGCAAATCCGGAAAACCCTGAAGGAAGTTCACTGTCAGACCGATTAACCAAAAAAGACATATAATTATGAAACTGGATAGAATAATGTGGGGTATAGTTCTGCTGTTTATCGGTGGAGTACTTCTTTTGGATAACTTTAACATCATTGAGTTTTATTGGGGGAATGTATGGCGGTTCTGGCCTATATTCCTGATCATAGCCGGGGTAAACATCCTTTTCAACAGGAACAAGTCCCAGATCGGGGGCATCATATCCATAGCTGTGCTGGTGATCACACTAGGCGTATTGTTCTATAAAGGACAGGAACGCCGCGAACACCACAGCTGGATGAATGAAAGCACCCGCGTCCATGAGGACAACATGGATTCCGATGAAAATCATCATGAAACGCTGGATTTTTCACATCCTTATACGGATTCAGTTTCTGCGCTTACTGTTTTGAATATCTCCGGCGGAGGCACGTCATTTGAACTCAAGGGTGCTACAGATAGCCTGATTGCAGCGCATGTAGAAAGAAAAGCAGGCAACTTTACACTGGAGACGACAAAAAATGATACCCAGACGACTGTAAATTTCAAGATGAAAGGCAAGTCTAACTGGAATATGGGCGATGGCAGTAATGATGTTGACTTCAGGTTAAATACCAATCCCAACTGGGAGATCCATATGAATATGGGGGCCGGAGAAGTAGATTTTGATCTTTCTGCTTATAAGGTGCGTACGTTCAATTTTGATGGCGGTGCAGCTGCACTGGACATTAAGTTCGGGGACTTGCTGCCTGTCACCGATGTCCATATAAAAACAGGTGTAGCGGAGGTAAAGATCAATGTGCCTGAAAACTCAGGCTGCAGAATTAAAACCAAAACTGGTTTGTCCTCTAAAGATTTTGAAGGCTTTATCAAGCTGGCGGACGGAACCTTTGAAACTCCAAACTATAAAACATCAGCCAAAAAGATATTTGTCAATTTGGACGGGGGATTGAGTAGCTTTGAGGTTAAAAGATATTAATGCAGCCTGAAGTTACTGAATACACAGTTGTCATCAACGGGAAGCCTGAGGGGCCATATCAGCTGGCACAACTAAAAACGCTGGACGTCCAGCCCGGAACATTTATCAGAAAACCGGGAATGGACGATTATAAAGAAGCTCACGAGTTCCCGGAACTGCGTGAGCTTCTTGGTTTTCGCTTTCAGAAGACCGCACCCCAATACTTCGCTTCTTTCGATCAGCGCTTGCTTGCTTCTGTAATAGATTACTTCTTCATCACAACAGCCTATGTACTGGTCATTTTGTTGAGCTTTATTTTCATCGATGAAAAAACACAACGCATTTTGGTTGCCCTGGCCGGATTGCCTTTGCTCCCTGTTGTTAAATTTATTTACAGCAGTGTAGCCGAATCTTCAGAAAAGCAAGCCACCATCGGCAAAAGGCTGGTCAACATCAAAGTATCGGATTTAGGAGGCAACAGGATTTCACTGAGCAGTGCCTGCGGCCGCAATGCAGCGAAGGTATTTTCTACCGCTCCTTTCTTTTTCGGATACCTGTACAGCTTTTTAAACAAGAAACAGCAATGTTTCCATGACATCATCGCAAACACACTGGTGATAAAAGACCGGTTGATTTAAACATAATCTTTATCTTTGCATTATTATTTGCAGGTCAAATGGAAGAAGCAGTGTTTTTAAAAGAATTACATGGGGGCTATTGTAACAGTCTGAGTCAATATTCACGGTTTTTGACGCGTGAGGTACAGATTGGAGATGTTCCTATGGGCGGGCTAAACCCGATCCGCATTCAATCCATGACCACTACAGATACAATGGACACCAAAGGTACGGTAGAGCAGACGATCAGGATGGTTGAATCCGGCTGTGAATATGTGCGCATCACAGCGCCAAGCATGAAGGAAGCCGAAAACCTGGCCAACATTAAAAAAGAGCTTCGCTATCGCGGATATACCGTTCCCCTGGTTGCCGATATCCATTTTACCCCAAATGCCGCTGAGGCCGCTGCCCGGATCGTAGAAAAAGTAAGGGTAAACCCGGGCAACTATGCCGATAAAAAGCGCTTTGAAAATATCGAATATACAGCGCAGGCCTACCAGGCAGAACTGGAGCGTATCTATAAAAAATTCACGCCTTTAGTAAAGATCTGTAAAGAATATGGTACGGCAATGCGCATTGGTACTAACCATGGATCGCTTTCTGACCGCATCATGAGCCATTATGGTGATACCCCGCGTGGGATGGTGGAATCGGCAATGGAATTTATCCGCATGTGCGAAGACCAGAACTATTACAACCTGGTGATCTCTATGAAAGCCAGCAATACGCAGGTCATGGTGCAGGCTTATCGTTTACTTGTGGAAACCATGGTAAAAGAAGGAATGAATTATCCTTTGCACCTTGGCGTAACGGAAGCAGGAGACGGGGAAGACGGCCGCATCAAATCTGCCGTGGGCATTGGTACTTTGCTGGAAGACGGTCTTGGAGATACCATCAGGGTTTCGCTGACAGAAGACCCTGAATTTGAAGCCCCTGTGGCCAAAGCGATGGCACTGAGGTATGAAAGGCGGACAGCTGCGCAGATCATTGAACCGGTACAACGAGAACGCATCAGTATCGGTACGCTTCCGTATACCCCTTATGCATACAACCGCAGGTTGACGATTCCTGTACAGCATATAGGCGGGCACTACCATCCCATAGTGATGCTGGATGTGTCCAAACAGAATTTAAAAGATCCTTATTTTTTAACGGCAGCAGGCTATAAATACAGTGCGGGACTGGATAAATACAATATGGCCAACCAGGCCTGTGACCTGGTTTACCTGGGTGATGCATTGCCTTCATTTTCTTTTCCCGGTAACCTGAAGCAAATCTACAACTACCAGACCTGGCTGGGTCTGAAGGACAGGAACAATTGCCATCCTTTACTGACCTATGCAGAATATCAGGAGACAGCTATTCGTGACGCGCAGCTGAATCTGGTACTGGTCAATGCTTCAGAAGCCGGACAGCATGATCTTTCGGCGTTAAAAGGCAATGTGATCCTGGTCCTTGAAACCCGGGCCCTGCATGGCATGGCAGCGCAAAGGGAGTTTTTTATAGCTTTGATGAATACGGGCGTTAAAATTCCGGTGATCATTAAACGAGATTATCCGGGCGTTGCAGCTGATGACCTGATGCTGTATGCGGCGACCGATTTGGGGGCTTTGCTGACCGATGGGATGGGGGACGGAGTATGGATCAGTGCAGAGGAGACGCTTGGATTGTCACTGATCAACTCGACCAGTTTCGGTATTTTGCAGGCCACCCGCACACGGATCTCTAAAACAGAATACATCTCCTGCCCAAGCTGCGGGCGTACATTATTTGACCTGCAGGAAACCACCCAGCTCATCCGTTCGCGGACAGATCACCTGAAGGGTATTAAAATAGGCATTATGGGCTGTATCGTAAATGGTCCCGGTGAGATGGCTGATGCTGATTATGGCTATGTAGGTACCGGACCGGATAAAATAACGCTTTATCGCGGTAAAGAGGTGGTGAAAAAGAATGTGAACACCAGCCGTGCGCTGGATGATCTGATTGAACTGATCAAAGAAGACGGCAACTGGACAGAAGTTAAGGCTTAATCACCCGGATCTTAATGTTCCTGAAGGAGACCAGACCGCCATGTTCCTGTAAAAGAATGTGGCCTTGTTTAACCGAACCAAAGGCCGGGACAGTCTTGCTAAATTTACTAAGGGCAACGGCATCCTTAAAACGCTCACTGGTCTTTTTGTATTCCAGGACCTTAAACCCATTTAGCCAATGCTGGACCCTGTCATTTTCCGAAACAATACGGATGGTGTTCCATACACCCGTTGGATTTACTTTTTTCATCAATTTTGATGGTGCCAGAATGTCGTATAAGGATCCGGTGAGGTGATTGGCTTTTTTATTGTCTTCAGCCAGTTCATCGTCCAGGATCTGGTATTCCATTCCCAGGTTTCCCCCTTCATCATATTTGGTGAAGAAGTATTTTATACCGCTGTTGCAGGCAGTATCAATCCGGTAATCCACCGTTAGCTCAAAATTGGTATATTCTTTTGCCGTGATGATGTCGCCGCCCTTGCTTCCGGCTATTGCCGTTATATTTCCATCTTCAATTTCCCATCCTGCGGGTACAGGCTTGCCCCCGGTGGTGGTCCATCCGTTTGTGGTTTTGCCGTCAAATAACAGTGCCCATCCTTTCTTTTTTTCAGAATTGGACAATTCATTGAGTTTTTGTGCCCGGGCTATTGAAACGAAGCTGATCAAAAGCATTAAAAAACAAAGGTTTCTTTTCAGTTGCATAGTATATTCATCATTATTAATCAGAGTTGAATATAATAAATGTATCCATTAAGAAATAATTATTAAGATTCTTTATTTTAGCGGCTAAAGACGAACAAAACTTAGTATGCGTATCTATTTATTGTTATTAGCGATGTTGTTCATGTGCGGCACTTCTGGCAAAGCACAAACCACAAAACAGAATACCGGCTGGTTGTTCCTGATGAACAGTACCAGGATCGGTAAAGATTGGGGGATTCATTTTGATGCTCAGTTCAGGAGCCAGGACGAGTGGGATGGGCTTAGGAATATTCTGATCAGGCCGGGAATCACCTATTTTATCAATAGTAATAATGACCTTACTCTGGGGTATTTATTTACGCAGACACATACCGAACTGATTGGCGCTGCAGACAATACACTCACTGAACACCGGATCTGGCAGCAATACATACACAAGCACAAAATCAGCATCGTTAATGTAAGTCATAGGCTGAGGCTCGAACAGCGTTTCATGGAGCGGTATGGAAATGATGATCTCTTTGCTCAGCGTCTGCGTTATTTTGTCAGATTTTTAGTGCCTTTGCAAAAACCTGCTCAAAGCTTCGATAAAGGCCTTTTTGCCGCACTGCAAGATGAAGTGTTTTTCAATATTCAAAACAAAAACAAGTTGAACGGCAGCTTATTTGACCAAAACCGTGCATATTTTGCCATCGGGTACCGGTTCAGCAAAAAAATAGATATCGAAGCGGGATACATGAACCAAAGTCTTAAAGGTATCACAAGTAATACATCGAATAATGTCGGCCAGCTGGCAATATATACCAGATTTTAATGCCCGTCCAGGTATTCTTCTATGGCATTTGTGAGTTCTGCAACCGGTTTTTCGCTGCTCTTATTGATGAGCTGGTGTTGCGCGGAGTTGAATTTCTCGATAAAGGTGCCTTCTTTTGAATTGAATTTTAAATAACCCTGTTCAAAAAAACGTTCTTCTACATGGCCTGATGAATCCATCGATTTAAACCAGAGTTGATTGATCGTTAATGATTCCTTATCAATATAAAGCCATTTGAATACATCAGAAAGGTCAGCGGTGCCGGTATCCAGGTCTGTTCGCTTAATTTCAAGAATATGGTGCGTACCATTTTCCAGATGGTACAAAATTTTAAAAGCAGGTCTCATTGTGTGTTTGGTAGTTGCGGAGCAAAAATACAAAAAAATGCAATTCTTCGGTGCATTTCATTATTTCCATACGTGTGCCAAATAAATAATCAGATAGGTCAGCAGACAGATTAAACTCCGGGCGTTAAATGGGATCAGCATATTTTGCCTTGCGATTGCATTCTTTATCAGGTAATTGGCAATTGTCCAAAATAAAATTGAAAGCCCGATATCCCAAAAATCAAATCGTCCATTTGTAAGGTGAAGAAGCTGGAATAGCTCTAAACCGATAGAAAATGCGAGAGGGGTATAAACTAGATCAAATTCACGGTTAGCGATCCTTATAAATAAGAATTTCGACGTTAGTGTGATGCAAAATACCCATAGTGCTTCGGGCAGTGAGTAAATGATGTGTTCGTTTAGGGGGAGCACTTTTGTAACATGCTCCCGCATTTCGAAAAAGATATTAAATGATACGATCGAAATAAATATTTCGTTGACTACTGTCTTTTCTGTGCGGTAGAACAAATAGACGAATAAGCTGATCAACAAGGATGCAATGATTAAAAAATGGTGTTTTTTCATAGCTTTCCATAGATTAAAAGTTTGAAATAGGAAAGCTGACCAAAGCTGATTTCTTTTAAAAGCCTAAACTTTTTTATTTCAGATAAGCTGTCGATATAAAAAAGTGATTTAAAATGAAATATTTTAGAAATAACCTGTAAGGATTTGTCAATGTGCCTTAACCAGTTACGCGGCGTAAAATGATTGAGGATAAAGACCTTCCCATCAGGTTTTAGTACTCTGAAAGTTTCGGCTAACAATCTTTCGGGATTGTCGACAACAGCGATAACATGAGAGAGGATAACATAATCAAAAGATTTGTCCGGAAACAAGAGGTCCTCTCCGTTCATCTGCAGAAGTTCGATGTTCTCCTTTTTTTGTTTTCTTGCTGTTTCGAGCATACTGGAAGAGGTATCGATCGCAGTTATTTTGTGGGTTTTGCAGAGTGGAAGATGCTTTCCGTTTCCTACTCCGATCTCAAGTAGTTCTCCGGGCGGCAGTTTGTTGATCTCCTGGAATAACTTACGTTTTTGCGGTTTCAGAAATAGATCCACCAAAGGGTAGAGGAATGAAAATTTATTGTAAAAATTGTCTGTTTGCTTGCTCATTTAAAAGTGCTTTGCAATTCAAAGTTAGCATATGGCTTTGATTTATGCAAATAGAATTGCTTCTTTACCGGGCACATAACAGTTGAATAAAAATTTGTTATATTAGTAACAATCAAAAAATTAAATGTTATGAAAAAAATATTTGTATTGTCTCTAATTGTGACTTTGTTTACTTCAGTAACTGTATCTGCTCAGGACAAGCCTAAAGAAGATAAAAGTAAGCGCCCGAGTCCGCCTGCAACTGCCAAAGGAACAACTAAATCAGGCACAGCAATCACGATCGATTACAGCTCTCCATCCGTAAAAGGACGTACTGTAGGTAAAGAAATCGCACCGTTTGACGGTAAAGTTTGGCGTACCGGAGCAAATGAGGCCACTATATTTGAAGTGAGCAAAGATGTGACCATCGAAGGAAAAGCTTTGCCTGCAGGTAAATATTCATTGCACTCTATCCCGGGAGCTCAGGATTGGGTGTGGATCTTTAACAAGACCGCAAATCAGTGGGGTTCTTATGAATACAAAGAAGCGGATGATGCCCTTCGAGTACCGGTAAAAACAGGAAAAGCAAAAACTTTCGTGGAAAAAATGACTTTTACCATAGACAAATCAGGTAAAGTTGTTTTAGAATGGGGTAATATTTCAGTGCCGTTTACTGTGAAATAAAATCTAAAGTCTTTTCGGCTGCCTCTTGTAAATGATCAGGCAGGCGATCAGAATTATAAGGATGGGAGGCGCCATAAACATGATTGGCGCCTTCTATTTTATAGATTTTTGCCTTGATCTGTCTCTGTGCCAGCTGCTGCGCTACACTAAAGTCAACGTTCACATCCTGATCTCCATGCAGGATCAGCCAGGGAACAGAGACCCGTTCCGCTGCTTTTAAAATATCAAATTCCTCCTTGTGTTTTCTGAAATCATATAAGAGTGTACTGTTTAAGGGCATTGTTTCGTGGGTCCGTGCATTTATCACCGTGATCGTGCTGGCATGAATCCATTCCTTTTCCTGTTCTTTTTTCCACAGGCTGGAGAAATCTGCTATGGTAGACCAGGTGATCAGCTTGCTGATCCTCCGATCTTTTGCAGTGGTTACAACCGCTAACCCGCCCCCGCGGCTATGACCTATAAGATAAATGGGAGTATCGGGGAAATTTTCTGCGGTATAGCTGATCACAGCATCTACATCAAAAAATTCCTTACTGAAGGTATTTGAGGCAAACGTTTCCATGTCGGTTACATCAACGGGATTTTCGAGCTTGACACCGCTATGCGACAGGTTAAATTTTAAATACCGGTAGCCATTGGAGGCAAACCATCCGGCGATCAGGTTGTGTGCACCCCAATCTTTGAACCCTTTGAACCCGTGGACAAAAATTATGGTGCCTCTTATTGTGTTTTTATCGTCATAAGTATAATCGCCAAATATGGTTTTTCCTTCTGCACCGGACAGTAAAAACTGCTCTTTTTGTATCATATGTAACTGCTGTTATGAGGTTTAGCCAATATAACAAATTTTTTCAGCCGATGTTTGACTGAAGATCAGTCAATTTAAAATCTTTCTAAATAGCTCTTAATTACAGCCTAATGACAGTGGAACAGCCTCCGCTTATTACTTTTGTTTCGCTAAAAATAAACAGGGTAATACATTTTGGAATATTTAAAGATCATTGCTTTTACGCACAAACATATTGACCTGCAGTCGCTGGGCAAGTTGGTGATATGTGAGCAGACGCTGGATGACAGGTTGAGGAATATCCAATCTGTACTCGGGGTCAAAGAAATATTCTATGTAGGAACGTGTAACCGGGTCGAATTCGTATTCACTTCTTCAAATATTATTGACAAGGATTTTATCCGTCATTTTCTAACCGTACTGGATATGGGGCTGCCGGAAAAGTATATGGACGATTTTATTGATAAGGTGTCGGTATACGAACAGGCGGAAGCCTTCAACCATTTGCTGCGTACTTCATGTTCACTCGAAAGCCTGGTGGTAGGTGAAAAGGAGATCCTGGCGCAGATCCGGAAAGCCTATGAGGCGTGCCGTGTAGCCGGATTTACCGGAGACTATATGCGGATGATCATGAACAGGGTTGTCAAGACTGCCAAGGAGGTCTATACCCACACCAATATATCCAAAAACCCCGTCTCTATTGTCTCCCTTGCTTATCGCAAGCTCCGTGACCTCAAGATGTGTTCCAGTGAAGCAAGGCTGCTGATCATCGGTGCCGGGGAAACCAACAAACTCATCGCTCAGTACCTCAAAAA
This sequence comes from Pedobacter sp., assembly GCF_035317785.1. Lineage (GTDB taxonomy): Bacteria > Bacteroidota > Bacteroidia > Sphingobacteriales > Sphingobacteriaceae > Pedobacter. Next base: position 17,641 of record NZ_DATHGC010000211.1, read on the forward strand.
ACACAAATACTCTAATTTCTCTGTCTTCAACAGAACTCTTGAAAATGCAATATCACTGGCTAAAGACCTGAACGGGACAGCCTACCCGCTCTCAGAACTGGAAAATTACAATAAAGGTTTTGATGTCATCATTACCTGCACAGGGGCTACAGAGCCCATCATCACTGAAGATATCTATAAAAAACTGCTCAATGGCGATACCGGTAAAAAGGTGATCGTGGATCTGGCAGTGCCTAATGATACTGCTCCCGGAGTGGTTGAAAATTTTCCTGTTCATTTTATAGAGGTAGAATCTTTGAAAGAGATCGCCCGTAAAAATATCCAGGAACGCTATGATGAGCTGGTCAATGCCGAACACATCATTGAGGAAAACATTAAGGATTTTGAACTGGTATTGCGCCAGCGCGAGATAGAGATCGCCATGAGTGGTGTGCCGCGGAAAATAAAGGAAATTAAGCAGACTGCTATCAATGGCGTCTTTGCCGACGAAATCAGCGGCATGGATGAGAACTCCAGGCTCGTGCTGGAACGCGTGATGAATTATATGGAGAAAAAATACATCAGCGTACCAATGGTCATGGCAAAGGAGATATTGGTAAAGAATAGCTAGATTTGCGGAAAAATTAGCATCAACGTGAAAAGACTTACTATAGGTACGAGAGGCAGTGACCTGGCTTTATGGCAAGCCAACTTCATTAAGGAGAAGCTTGCGGGGATAGGTGTGGAAACCGACCTGAAGATCATCAAAACCCAGGGTGACAAGATTTTAAATTTACGTCTGGATAAACTGGAAGGCAAAGGTTTCTTTACTAAAGAACTGGAAGAAGAACTTTTGGCCGGCACCATTGATATTGCTGTGCATTCTCATAAAGATCTGCCTACTGTACATCCTGCGGGGCTGACTATTGCTGCGGTAACTGAACGTGAAGACCCTTCTGAACTGCTGCTGATCCTGAAGGACTGTGTGGATGTAACCCAAAAACTTTCATTGAAGACCGGCGCGATGGTGGGCACTTCGTCCAACAGGCGTAAGGCACAGTTGCTGGCGTTAAGGCCGGACCTGAATATTGAAGACCTTCGGGGTAATGTTCCGACCAGAATCGGTAAGCTGCGAGATGAGGACTATGACGCCATAATGATCGCAAGGGCGGGTGTGAACCGTTTAAATATAGATCTTTCTGAATTTCATGTTGAGGTGGTGGACACTACTGAACTGGTGCCCGCACCTGCACAGGGGGCGCTTGCTATACAGATCAGGGAGAGTGATAGTGAATTATTTGAACTGCTTCAAAAGATCCATCACCCGGAAACTGCGGCCGAAATAGCAGTGGAAAGAAAAGTGCTGAACCTGTTTGAGGGTGGGTGCCATATGCCTTTGGGCTGTTATTGCAAAAAAGAAGACGGAAAATTTGAAGTGTGGACTTCTAAAGCGGAAACTGACGAGGATTTTCCGGACCGCTTGTTTTACAGGGTGGAGAGTCTGGACGGCCTTGCAGAAAAGATAGTGAGCAAGTTTGCCGCTGACAGGAAAAGACCTTCAAAGGTGTTCATCTCCAGAGAGATCGGGGAGCACAATTATTTTAGAAAAGCACTGGAGAAACATGATATTGAAATAGAAGGCAGATCGCTGATCCGCACCTTTCCTATAGTCAATGTACTCGATCCTTTTTATTTGAAAAATATAGACTGGATCTTTTTCAGCAGCAGAAACGCGGTGGAGTACTTCTTTAACCTGAAACCGGTGCTGTCTAAAAAAGTACAGTTTGGAGTGGTAGGGAGAGGATCTGAAGACGCGCTGCGCAAACATGGTGAACTGGCAGATTATGTTGGCGAAAGCGGAGATATTACCGAGGTCGCTGAGACATTTGCTGAATTGGTAACCGGTAAAACCGTATTGTTTCCAAGGGCACAGGATTCCCTGCAGAGCATTCAGAAATTACTGAAAGCGGATACAAAGATAGTAGACCTTCCTATATACGAAACTGTGGTTGAGGATGAAATCGATCAGACTCATGCCGATATACTGATCTTTACCAGTCCGAGTAATGTGGATGCCTACTTTGCGGATAACTTACTGGATCCCGGACAACAGGTAATTGCCATAGGCAATTCGACAGGCAAGAAGTTTGACGAGATGGGGGTAACTTATACGCTGCCTTATTCTCCTGACGAGATTGGATTGGCTGAGGCTGTATTCGGAATAGATATTAAATAAATCATTGTTATGTTGCACCGTCCGCGTAGATTGAGAAAGAACCCTGTAGTGAGGGAAATGATTGCTGAAACCAGGTTATCTAAGGATATGTTTATTTACCCGTACTTTATTGTGCCGGGCAAGAATGTAGTTCAAGCTTTGGATGCGATGCCGGGTGTCAGTCAGTTCTCTGAGGATACATTGATCAGGGATGTAGAGAAGGGGTTGAAACTTGGGGTGAACAAGATCATGCTGTTTGGTGTAGGAGATGAGAAGAGCGAGGACGCAAGGTCTGCTTATCATGACCATTCCCTGGTTCCATCGGCCGTAAGGTTGCTCAAGAAAAACTTTGGGGACGATCTATATGTTGTAACTGATGTATGTGTTTGTTCTTATACTACGCATGGTCATTGCGGCATTATAGAGAATGATTATGTGCAGAATGATGCCACTGTGGAACTGATTGCAAAAATGGGACTGACTCATGCACAGGCCGGTGCTGATATGCTGGCACCGTCTGATATGATGGACGGCCGGGTTGGCGCAATGAGAAGTGTGCTGGACGGAGCCGGGTTCGTGAATACGGCCATTATGAGCCATGCCATCAAATTTGCTTCAGCTTATTACGGGCCATTCAGAGAGGCTGCAGACTGTGCGCCGAGCAAAGGTGATAGAAAAGCTTACCAGATGGATTTCAGAAACGGTCAGGAGGCTTTGAGAGAAGCATTGCTGGATGAAAGCCAGGGTGCGGATGTATTGATGGTGAAGCCGGCTTTGGCATATATGGATGTAATCCATAACCTGAAGCAGCATACAGATCTGCCTATTGCCTGCTACAACGTGTCGGGAGAGTATTCCATGGTCAAGGCGGCGGCGCAAAAAGGCTGGATAGATGAACAAAAAGTGGTGATGGAGACCATGCATGCTTTTGCGCGTGCGGGGGCAAGCATCATCACAACGTACCATATAAGAGATATTGTAGAAAAGAACTGGTTGTAAATTATGTTGGAGTCTTTAAAAAAAATGTTTTCAGGGAATGAAGGCGAATTGCCCATGAATACGGGAAGTAAGCCGGATATCCCGAGGGAGAAATCGGCGGAGCTGTACGAGAAAGCAAAAAAATATTTTCCGGGAGGAGTAAATTCCCCGGTGAGGGCTTTTAAATCGGTGTACGGTACGCCGTTGTTCATCCAAAAGGGAGATGGCTGTTTTGTATGGGACGCTGATGGAAACCAGTTCATAGATTTTTGCGGAAGCTGGGGCCCTTTGATACTGGGCCATAACCATGCAAAGGTACGTGAGAAGGTAACTGAAGTGATGCAGAACGGAATGAGCTTTGGGGCGCCTACTGCTCTGGAAAATGAACTTGCTGAACTGATCATCAAGAACAACAAGTTTGTAGAGAAGATCAGGTTTACAAGTTCGGGAACTGAGGCGGTAATGTCGGCCATCAGGCTTGCCCGGGGGTATACCGGTAAGGATAAGATCATTAAATTTGAAGGATGCTATCATGGCCATAGCGATTCCCTGCTGGTAAAAGCGGGTTCAGGGCTGGTCACTTTTGGTGAAACTTCGTCTGCCGGGGTGCCTAAGTCTTTTGCAGAAGAAACAATAGTGATTGCTTTGAATGATACAAAAGCTTTAGAACAGGCTTTTGCCCAATTCAAAAACCAGGTAGCCGCCGTGATCATTGAAGGGATACCAGCCAATAATGGTTTGCTGATGCAGGATGAGGAATATGTTAAGTTCCTGGAGAAGATATGCAAAGAGAACAATGCATTATTGATTTTTGATGAAGTGATCACCGGGTTCAGGTTAGGATTTGAAGGTGCGGCAGGACATTATGGCATAAAGCCTGACATTGTTACCTATGGTAAAATTATCGGGGGCGGATTGCCGGTAGGAATGTATGGGGCATCTGCTGAAATTATGGCCCACATTTCACCCGATGGTGGTGTATATCAGGCCGGTACTTTATCAGGAAACCCTGTAGCCATGGCTGCTGGAATTGCCCAGCTTACGGAATTGCTGCGTTCTGGTTTTTACAAAGAACTGAACAGCAAGGCCTCGGAATTTGCAGAGAGCATACAGCGTTTTGCAACCGCAAGGAATTATAAGCTGAAAGTATTTTATGTGGGCTCGATCTTCTGGATAGCGTTTACCGATAAAGATAAGATCCAGACTGCTGAAGATATTGATCCGGCAAGTATGGAGAAATTTAAAATCATGCACAGGGAACTGCTAAACAGAGGTATTTACCTGGGACCATCTGGGTATGAGGTCGGATTTGTATCTGCAGCGCATACAAAAATTGAACTTGAAAAGGCAAAAAGGGCAATATTTGACAGCCTCGATGTCGTATTCAGGAATAAATAATTAATGGGTATATTTATCTAAGTTTATAGTATAAGCCACATAGTTTTGAAAAAATCGATCGTTATATTCTACTTTCTGCTGTTGTATTCCCTGGTACAGCTGATTTCCTGGGGAACCCTTGTGGTGAAACTTGAACGCGACAGGATGGCAATGGTAATGGGTGAGGGATCGGTATTTTTATTCCTGCTGTGTGTAGGCGCCTATTTTTTACACCGGGCCATCAGTAAGGAAGATAAGCTGAGAGAGCAGCAGCAGAACTTCTTGCTGTCGGTGACGCATGAGCTTAAATCGCCGCTGGCGGCCATTAAACTGTCTTTGCAGACCATTGTAAAACGTGATCTGGACAAGGCAAGGCAGACTTCTTTACTCAACAATTCGCTGAAAGATATTGAACGACTGGATGATCTGGTTGAGAATATGCTGCTGGCTACCAAGATTGAAAACAGGTCTTATTCCTTCCCTAAGGAAGAATTTGACCTTTCTGAACTGGTGACAAGGATCACAGACCGCCTGCAGATCCATTCCTGTGGATGTGAACAGGTGATCAGCCCGCTAATAAAACCAGGAGTAAAGGTGATGGGCGACCAGTTTGCGCTATCATCGGTAGTGACAAACCTGGTGGAGAATGCGGTTAAATATTCAGGGCCTTGCGCGGAGGTAGGAGTAGAATTGACAAGTAAAGACGGGCATCCTTTTTTGAGAGTAACTGACAAAGGGCCAGGTATACCTGATACCGAAAAGATGCTGATTTTTGATAAATTTTACCGGGTTGGTGATGAAAATGTCAGAAAATCAAAAGGAACCGGTTTAGGCCTGTTTATTGTTAAGGAAGTTCTACAGAGTCATGACGCTGACATCAGCGTTAAAGATAACGTACCGCATGGTGCAATTTTTGAAATAACATTTAACTGATATGCCACAGAAATTAAGAATATTACTGGTTGAAGATGAAGACCATCTATTAGACGCAATCAAACTAAACCTTGAACTTGAAGGCTACAAAGTTCATGCTGTAAAAGACGGCAAAACTGCTCTTAAAGTATTTAAAGAAGAACGTTTTAACCTGATCATTCTGGATGTGATGCTTCCTGAAATGGATGGCTTCCAGGTATGTGAAACGATCCGTTTGGAAAATACTGAAGTACCTATCCTTTTCCTGACGGCCAAAAATACGAGTGAAGATCGTGTATTGGGCCTGAAAAAAGGCGCTGACGATTACCTGGTGAAACCATTTAACCTGGAAGAACTGATCCTGAGGGTCGGTATTTTAGTGAAACGCAGCTTGAAAGCCGATGATCTGAAAGAGCTGAATTCCTATAAGATCGGTGATAAAACCATTTATTTCAATTCATTTGAGCTGAAACAGGATGACGGACTGATTGTGCCCCTGACCAAAAAAGAAACCATGCTGCTGAAATTGCTCATCGAGCGCAAGAATGAAGCTGTATCACGTGAGCAGATCCTGGAAACGGTATGGAACTATGACGTATATCCGTCGACCCGTACCATTGACAACTTTATTCTGACCTTCCGCAAGTACTTTGAGCCGGATCAGAAAAACCCGGTTTATTTTCACTCGATAAGAGGGGTAGGTTATAAATTCACTGACATTCATTAATGTATAACAACAAAGGCAGGTATGCACTGATGGCGCTTTTTGTTTTCGCCGCCGCTGCATGCCTTTTTTATGATCAGATACAGCTGGCCGCATTGGCAGGGCTGTTTTTTGCTTTTGTATTGTGGAGTCATTTTAAACACAGTTCTGTGGTACTGGCTTCAAAATATTTTCAAAAAGGCGATCACGAAAGTGCAACCCGTTTACTATCTGAGGTTCCAAACCCGGACAGACTGGCCAGAAACAGAAGGGGATATTATGAGTTTATGAAGGCCAATATCGCCCTGAAGCGAGAAGAATACGACACTGCGGAGCGTCATTTTCAGATTGCCAGCCGGTTTCCCCTGGGCGGTAAGAACGACAAGGCATTCGTAATGATCCACCTGGCCAACCTCGCTTTGCGTAAGAAAGACGGGGAACGGAGCAGGGCATACATTGCCAGGGCCAAAGAAATGGCCAGCACACCCAAAGCACAAGAGATAATTAATAAAATAGAGATAGAAGCGAACCGCTTATAAAACCAATTAGATTTTAGATGAACAATTTATTTTTAGACGCAGCATTTTCAAAGCAAACAGAACGCCCGCCGGTATGGATGATGCGCCAGGCAGGCCGTTTTATGCCGGAGTACTGGGAGATCAAAAACAAGTATTCCTTCCTGGAGATGTGCAAAACCCCTGAGATCGCAGCCGACGTAACGATGCTGCCTGTTGACCTGCTGGGTATAGATGCTGCGATTTTGTTCTCTGATATACTGGTCACCGCGGAGGCGATGGGCGGGGACCTGAGCTTTACACAAGGGGTAGGGCCTAAATTTGCCAACCCGGTTCGTAATCTTGCTGATATAGATGCGCTGGAAGTAAATGTGCTGGATCGTTTGCAGTATGTTGCAGATGCCATCGAAGTCATTCAGCAGCGCCTGAATGGAAGTATTCCCCTGATCGGATTTGCCGGTGCGCCGTTTACCGTGATGAGTTACCTGGTTGAGGGCGGCTCTTCTAAAGACTTTAAAATAACCAAATTACTGATGCACAATCACCCGGAGCTTGCGCACAAATTACTGGCGAAGATCGCTAAGGTAACTTCGGATTATCTGAACCTGCAAATTGCTGCAGGTGTAAATGCTGTACAGATCTTTGACAGCTGGGCACTGGCATTGTCATGGAATGACTACCAGGAGTTCTCTCATCGCTATATCCGGGAGATCATTGCCAACCTGAACAGAAAAGACATACCGGTTATATCTTTCTGCAAAGGGAGTTCAGTGTTTGCGCCAATTATGGCTGAAGCCAAACCTGACGTGATCTCGGTAGACTGGAACGCTGACTTGCTGAACATCAAAAACAGCCTTCCGGCAGGCATTGCAGTTCAGGGCAACCTGGACCCACATATTTTGTATGCAGATAAACCTGTGATCAAAAAAGAAATCCTCAGGTTGTTTGAGCGCATGCGGGGCGAGAAGGGTTTTATTTTCAATTTGGGACATGGTATTATGCCTGACATCCCTTTTGATAACGTGAAATATGCGATTGAGGTTGTTAAAGACTTTAAATATTAAAATATAACAATGGACCAGTACTACTATTATGTCCTTTCTGTTCACATCATCTTCGTAGTAAGCTGGATGGCAGGATTGTTTTATAGCGTACGATTGTTCATTTACCATACCGAAGCCAGCGACCGCCCGGACATAGAGCGGGTGATCCTGCAAAAAGAATATGAAAAGATAGAAGCTAAGCTTTGGAACATCATCACTACACCTGCTATGGTACTGACTGTGCTGGCAGGTGTGTCGATGATCTTAATAAGACCTGGCCTATTACAACAGCCCTGGCTTCACGTCAAGTTATGTTTTGTGGTTCTTTTGCTCGTCTACCATTTCATTTGCCAGAGCATCATGAAGCAGCTGAAACTCGGGAAATGCAAAATCAGCTCTTTTAAGCTACGCTTGTGGAATGAGGTGGCAACTATACTTCTTGTGGCTATTGTGTTTACAGTGGTGCTCAAAAGCGCTGTAAACTGGATCTACGGTCTGATAGGTCTGATTGTATTTTCTGCGGTCATCATGGCCGCGGTAAAATGGTACAAATACTACCGAAAAAAGCACGACTGCTAGGTCTGTGCCTCCCCTTGAAAATTATTTTATATTTATCTTCATTGCCGTGCAACCTTTGTGAGGATTGCCCCATCTTCTATGGACCAAACACAAAATGAAATTGACGCAATATAGTATAGATGAATTGCTGGAAGGCTGCAAAGCAGGCAACCGAAAGATGCAGGAGGCGCTGTACAAGCAGACTGCAGCTAAGATGATGGCTGTTTGTATGCGCTATGCTCAAGACAGGATGGAAGCGGAGGATGCATTGCAGGTGGGATATATTAAAGTTTTTCAAAAAATGAAAGAATACAGGGGAGAGGGATCCTTTGAGGGCTGGATCAGGAGGATCATGGTGAATACGGCTATTGAAAGTTATCGTAAAAATTTGAAGGCCATGAATGTAGTATCTATCGAAGACGCATATGAGCAGCCTGCAACAGGATTTGATTTTAGCAGACTGGGCATGCAGGATCTGATGAAGGTGATCCAGAAACTGGCAGACGGATACAGAATGGTATTTAATATGTACATCATAGAGGGATATTCCCATAAAGAAATAGCTGAAACACTAGGCATTTCTGAAGGGGCAAGTAAATCGCAGTTGTCGAGGGCAAGGGCGATATTAAGGGAAGAAATTATAAGAATGGAGGGCATAAATTATGCAACACATGCAGGATAAGGAATTTGACCAGTTGTTTAAAGACAGGTTTGAAGATGCCGAAGTACAGCCATCGGCGAATCTTTGGGGAAATATAGCAGAAGAGCTGGAACCTCAGCGCAAGCGGAGTCTGCCGGTGTACTGGTGGTCTGCCGCCGCGGTAGTGTTGGTGACGCTGGGTATTGGCCTGCTGAGCCCAAAAACCGAGCGGATCAGACTGCAGTCTGCAGGCGAAGTTGCTGGCCGTGTGGTACCTGGAACAGATGCTTTGGCTAATGCAGTGCGTGATGCTGCTGTCGCTAAAGTTGCCGGGCAGGATGATGCAGAGAAGATTGACAGAAGTACACCGCTGGTGATCGCCCCAAGACTCAGCGCTGCGGACGAAAAGAATAATTTGACAGCGATGCAACCGAACCGGCGGATCGTTCATCCTGATGATAAGCCACAGGAAACAATTACACCGGTAAATGAGTTGACAAAGGAAAACATTCCTGCTAACAATGTGATGATCGCCAATGCAGACCTGCCCGCAGAGAATAGCGCGGATGCAATATCAGGAACGGCACCACAGGAGCATAGGGGAATCAGAAATGTTGGTGATCTGGTCAACTTTGTGGTCAATAAAGTAGATAAGAGAGAGAATAAACTGGTGCAGTTTGATACAGATGACGACAATTCATCGCTGGTATCCCTGAACCTGGGAATAATAAGATTTAGCAAAAGATCAAACAAATAACACACACGATATGAAACGTCTGATATTAACAGCACTTATGGTAAGCGGACTTGCCGGTGCGATAGCTCCAAATGCCACTGCACAGCAGGATACCGTTACCACCACTACTAAAGTGACTACCACTACGACTACAAGTAAGCGTAATTCCAGGTTTAGCATGACTTTAGGGATCAAAGACGATGAGCGTTCGAAAGACGACAGTGTCCGGAAAGCCAAAGCAAATAAGGCCCGTTTTGTGGGCGGGATAACTTTAACCCGCTTTGATCTTGGGTTTTCCAAGCTGATCGATAATGGAAGTTTTACGCTGTCCCCTGAAAATGACTTTCTGGATTACAAAGCGAGCAAGACCAGTACGGTTTCATTTGATGTTTTACAACTTGGTTACCGGTTCAATTCAAATTTTAAGGTCTACATCGCTGGTGGGTTCGACTGGACACTGATCCGTTTAAAAAAGAACATTACCATGCAGCCAAATAACCCGGTGCTCAGCTATATGACCGATACGATCCAGTTCTCGAAGAACAGGTTCTCTAATAGTTATGTGCACATTCCTCTGAATTTTGAGCTGCGCACCAAAGAGAATGACAATGGCAAGCGCTTTTATTTTGTATTCGGACCGGAAGTGAGTTTCCTGTTGAACGGTAAAGTAAAACAGATCAGCAATGAGCGCGGCAAACAAAAATTCAAAGATGACTATAATTTTGAACCCTTTCGCTATGGGGGTACTGTAAGGCTAGGATACGGCGGCCTCGGTATTTTTGCTAAATACTATATGAACGATATGTTTGCCAGTGCGCCTCAAAAAGGGATAAAGAACATGTCCTTTGGCATCACTTTGGGGCTGAACTAGGCCCTTAGCATTGGATGTAACATTCCTATAAACACAACAAACACACACAAATAAAACCAATCCCGCACTATTTATACTGCGGGATTTTTTTTGTTTTATCTTTGAAATGTGGAAGATCAGATCATCAGTGTAAACAACCTTACCAAACAATATCAGACCGATCAGGTATCGGGAGTTCAGGACATTAGTTTTTCGATAAAGAAGGGGAGCATCGTTGCCATTATCGGAGAAAGCGGAAGCGGCAAATCTACCTTGCTCAAATGCATCTATGGATTGCTCAAGGTAGACGATGGTGAAGTGCTGTTCAGGGACAAAAGAATCCTTGGGCCTGACGAACAGCTGATACCGGGGCATAAGGAAATGAAAATGGTGACGCAGGATTTTTCACTGAATATCTACGCCAAGGTTTATGACAACATTGCTTCGATGCTGTCCAATACGGACGTAAGATCCAAGCAGGAAAAGACTGTAGAGATGATGCAGCATTTGCACATAGAACATCTCAGAGATAAAAAGATCACACAGCTCAGCGGCGGGGAGCAGCAGCGTGTAGCCATAGCAAAAGCACTGATCAGTGATACGACAGTATTGTTGCTGGACGAGCCTTTTAGCCAGGTCGATGCATTGCTAAAGAACCAGCTGCGCGCAGATATCAAAAGAATAGCCGCCGAAACGGGAGTTACCGTAGTGATGGTGTCTCATGACCCGGCAGACGGATTGTTCCTGTCAGACGAACTGCTGATCCTTAAGGAAGGACGCTTATTGCAAAAGGGTGCGCCGGCGCATATTTATAACCATCCTGATCATATTTATACTGCGCAGATCCTTGGGAATGCGGTTGTGCTGGATACAGGAGATTCAAAGAAACTGGGACTCGAGATCAATGAAGGGCAGGCAGTGTTTTATCCCGAATGGGTGGAACTGAAAAGCTCCTGGAACAGCAGACGCTTTGAAGTAAAAGATGTCTATTACAAAGGCTTTTATGAGGAATTGCTGCTGGAGCGGAATGGTGTAAAGATCAGGGCCATACAACTGAACAGGGGCGAGCATAAAAAAAACGACCACGTTCAGGCGAACATTGGCCGTTTCTTAATATTTTAAATCTGGTATTAGGTAACGTCCTGTGACGGAATAAGAACAACCTTAAGCCTGATCCGAACTGTTGGTTTTGCAGGATCTTCTGTAGCAAAAGCGGATCTTTGAATATCAATTCTTATTCCTCCGTTAAAATGTTCATAGCTATAGGCATTACTTTCATAAACATAAGGTAGCTGGATATAACTATTGACCTCTGCGGGATGATCAAGATAAACTAAGATACCTTCAATATCGACATTTAGCTGATCTATTTCATTGACATCAATTGTAGCTGTATAAGTACCTCCATCGGTTGAAAGTATCCACTCACTGGGCTCAATGTTAAATATAATCGTCCTGTTCGGCGTCTCCTGAACGATGGTGTCTTTTTTGCACGACACCAGGCCCAGCGTGGTGGTACAGAGTAGGATTAAGAGTAATTTTTTCATGATTTGTGTGTTTTGTATGGTTAAAGCAAATCTGCTGCCATTAAAATTGACATCCCACCATTTCACCATTCTGTAATTAAAATGTTATGCAAGCATTACGAGTATACATTACAAAACAATATTGGCTGAAAAAAGTTTAAACCAAATATTCAAACAATGTCTGGTCATTATTTAGCTCAATAATTTCGAACTTAAATTCCTGCATTCGTTGCACCAGCGCCTCATAATCTTCACGATTCGCGAGTTCTATGCCCACCAGGGCGGGTCCGTTTTCTTTATTGGTTTTCTTGATAAACTCAAATCTGGTGATGTCATCATGAGGGCCAAGGACATTGTTCACAAATAATTTTAATGCGCCGGGTCTTTGCGGGAAACGTACAATGAAATAATGCTTCAGGCCTTCATACAGCAGAGATTTTTCCTTGATCTCCTGCATGCGCTCTATATCATTGTTTCCGCCGCTGATGACGCAAACTACTTTTTTGCCTTTTATTTTATCTTTATAAGCATCAAGTGCAGCTACAGATAAAGCCCCTGCGGGCTCGACAACAATAGCATCTTCGTTATACAGTTTTAATATCGTGGTACAGATCTTTCCTTCAGCAACCAGCAGGATATCGTCCAATACCTGGGTGCAAAGGTCATAGGTAAGTTCACCCACACGCTTTACTGAAGCACCATCTACAAATCGGTTGATTTCCGGTAAGGTGACCGGGCCGCCATGTTCAAAAGCTTTCATCATAGAAGGTGCACCTTCCGGCTCGACACCCGCAAGCAATATACCTGGTTTTTTGTTTTTCAGATAGCTTCCCACCCCCGCCGCAAGGCCGCCACCGCCAACGGGCATAATGACCACGTCAACATCAGGCAGATCTTCCAGGATCTCCACGCCAACGGTACCCTGTCCCTCGATGATGCTGTAATTGTCAAAAGGCGGGATAAAGGTCATGTTATTTGCCGCTGTGTAAGCCAGGGCTTCCATCAGGCAGTCGTCAAAAGTATCGCCTGTCAATACCAGTTCCACACTATTATTGCCAAACATCTCTGTTTGTTTTACTTTTTGCCTTGGCGTTATTTCAGGCATAAATATGACTCCTTTTGTACCCAGCTTATCACAGGAAAAAGCAACGCCCTGGGCATGGTTGCCAGCGCTTGCACAGACAATCCCCCTGCTCAATTCTTCCGCGCTCAGCTGGCTGATCATGTTGTAGGCGCCGCGCAATTTATAAGAACGCACCACTTGCAGGTCTTCCCGTTTAAGGTAAATCTCAGCCTGGTATTTTTCAGATAGTTTTGAATTGTAAATTAGCGGAGTGTGTCTGACCACCTCCGCTAATCTTAATGATGCCGCTTTGGAATCCAGTTCCATTAGATGTTTTTTGCCAGCCAATCGCCTACTTCACTTGTCTTGTAGGCTTTGTTCTTTCCAGACAGGTCTTCGGTTACGATTCCTTCTGCCAGCGATTTGTTGACAACTGATCTGATCAGCTCTGCTTCTTCTTTTAATCCGAAAGCATCTTCAAACATCATGGCTGCAGACAATACGGTTGCAAGAGGATTGGCGATGTCTTTTCCTGCAGCCTGTGGATACGAACCATGGATAGGCTCAAATAAAGAGGTATGGATACCGATCGACGAAGAAGGCATCAGTCCCATTGAACCGGAAATTACAGAAGCCTCATCAGTCAGGATATCGCCAAAAAGGTTTTCAGTGATCAGCACATCATAAGTACTTGGCCATTGCACCAGGCGCATGGCAACCGCATCCACAAACTCGTAACTAACTGTTACTTCAGGGTAGTCTTTTTCCATGTCCTGTACGGTTTCTCTCCATAAGCGTGAAGTTTCCAGCACATTTGCTTTATCCACACAGCACAGTTTTTTACTGCGGGTCATTGCCATCTCAAAACCTAATTTGGCCAGACGCTGAACTTCTGCTCTGGTGTAAGTACAAGTATCAAAAGCTGTATTGCCATCGTCTTTTCTGCCTCTTTCGCCAAAATAGATACCACCGGTCAGCTCACGCAAAATGATCAGGTCGGTACCTTCTATGCGTTCTCTTTTTAATGGTGAATTGTCAATCAGAGAAGGAAAAGTAAATGTCGGGCGTACATTTGCAAACAAGCCCAATTTTTTACGCATTTTCAGCAGACCTTGTTCCGGACGAACTGCAGCTTTTGGGTCGTTATCAAAACGGGGATGTCCAATCGCACCAAACAGCACTGCATCAGCAGCCATACAGATGTCGTGTGTTGAATCCGGATAAGGCTCACCAACTGCATCTATTGCAGCAGCGCCTGTTAATGCGGATGTCCAGACAATTTCGTGATTAAATTTCTTTGCTATAGCGTCCGATACCTTTACAGCCTGGTCAATAACCTCTGGCCCGATTCCGTCTCCTGCTAAAAGCGCAATGTTAAGTTTCATATATTTTTGGTTGTATTTTAATGTTTGTTTTAATTATACAATTTGTTGTTGCTGTTTTGTCGGTGGCCTTAAATGATGTTTAACATTTTCTGGGTAGCCTTAATTGCGCAGACCGTCTGGTCTGAATCCAGCCCTCTGGTGATAAATACCCTCTGCTCAGTTTCCCATGTAATAATGGTCTCACATAAAGCATCGGAATTACTGCCCGGGGCTATCCTCACTGCATAGTCGATCAATTTTGGCAAACTTCGTTTTTTCTTGTCGTAGACACTGGTAAGCGCATTCATAAAAGCATCAAACTGACCGTCACCCTGTGCATTCTCTTCAAATTTTTCTCCATCGATCACAACGGAGATGGTTGCTGAAGGACGAAGGCCCATGGCATTCATCAGTACATAAGACTCCACAATTACCTTTTCTTCGTAAAGACTGCTGTCCAGCACATCAGAAATGATATAAGGCAGGTCTTCTTTTGTTACCGTTTCTTTTTTATCACCCAGTTCAATCACGCGCTGGGTGACTTTTTTTAGGTCTGCGTCATTTAGTTTTAAACCCAATTCTTGCAGGTTCTTTTCAATATTGGCCTTACCTGATGTTTTTCCCAGTGCATATTGCCGTTTTCTTCCAAAGCGCTCAGGGAGGAGGTCATTAAAATAGAGATTGTTCTTGTTGTCCCCGTCAGCATGGATACCGGCAGTCTGGGTAAATACATTTTCGCCAACAATGGGTTTATTTGAAGGAATTCTAACCCCTGAAAATGTCTCAACCAATTTGCTCACTTTATAAATCGAAGATTCCTTGATCTGGATCTCTACTTCAGGTACAAAATCCTTAATTACCGCAACAGCACTGGCCATTGCGGCATTTCCCGCCCTTTCACCCATGCCGTTTACCGTTAAATGTAAACCGTTTATCCCAGCCTTAACGGCTTCCAGAACGTTTGCTGTTCCCAGGTCATAGTCATTATGAGCGTGGAAATCAAAATGTATATGCGGATATCTTGAAATCAGGGCAGTAATGAACCTGGAGGTTTCCCCGGGTGTCAAAATCCCAAGTGTATCGGGCAGTAATATTCTTTTTATTTTCTGTACAGACAGAAAATCCAGAAATTGAAAAACATATTCAGGCGAGTTGCGCATGCCATTGCTCCAGTCCTCTAAATAAACATTGGTAGCAATATTATTGCTGGCTGCCAGTTCAATGACATGCTTAATTTCCGAAAAATGCTGCTCCGGTGTTTTCTTAAGCTGATGAGTCAGATGATTTAGTGATCCTTTGGTCAGCAGATTCTGAACTTTTACTCCTGCATTCAGCATCCAGTCAATGGAAACACCATTGTCTACAAAAGACAATACTTCAATGCGATCTGCATATCCATTTGCTTCCGCCCAGCTTAAAACCGCTTTTACCGACTGAAATTCTCCGTCAGACACACGTGCTGAAGCAATTTCAATCCTGTCTACAAGGAGTTCTTCCAATAGTAACTGGGTTATTGTCAACTTTTCTGAAATGGAAAACGACACGCCCGATGTTTGTTCCCCATCGCGGAGTGTGGTATCCATTATTTCTATTTTCCTTCTTTCCATGTACAGGATTTGAATTTTTTGCGCCATCATCCCGACGATAGGAGAGGTTCTCTTGACCAAGCAGTAGCTGCGAAGCAAATTAGTTTAACCAAGAGATCCCGGTCCCCCCGGATGACAGCGACTGTGTATAGGCAATAATATTATAAAGGAAGTTGCTTTGCAAACTCCTCAATTTCTGGCTTGATGCTTTGCAGGTAATCGATGTCATCAAAGCCGTTCAGCATATTGTCTTTTTTATATGGGCTGATTTCAAATAATTCTTTTTCACCAGTTGCCAAAAGGGTAATGGTTTGCGCCTCTAGGCTGACTTCCAGTTCTGTATTAGGATCAGCAAAAATTGCGGAAAAAATCTTCTCAGAAAATTCAGGACTAATCTGCACCGGCAATACACCAATGTTCAGACAGTTGTTTCTGAAAATATCCGCAAAAAAGCTGGATACCACACACCTGAACCCATAATCATACACTGCCCATGCGGCATGTTCTCTTGATGATCCGGAGCCAAAGTTCTTGCCGCCAACCAGGATTTTACCTGTGTAGACAGGATTATTAAGTACAAAATCTTTTTTAGGTGTGTTGTCAGTATTGTATCTCCAGTCGCGAAAAAGGTTGTCACCAAATCCAACGCGTTCTGTAGCTTTTAAAAAGCGGGCAGGGATCAGCTGATCCGTATCCACGTTTTCGATTGGAAGCGGAACTGCTGTGCTTTTTAATATATTAAATTTATCGTAGGCCATTTTAATCTTTTATTTGTGTTAGACAAGTTCTTCAATTAACGTTCTTGGGTCTGTAACCACACCCGTAACAGCAGCAGCAGCAGCAACCAGCGGACTCGCCAGCATGGTTCTTGATCCGGGACCCTGTCTTCCTTCAAAATTCCTGTTGGAAGTACTTACTGCATATTTTCCGGCAGGTATCTTATCGTCGTTCATCGCTAAACAGGCCGAGCAGCCAGGCTGACGCAAAGTAAAGCCGGCTTCTGTTAAAATGTCCAGTAATCCTTCTTCTTTAATCTGTGCCTCCACGATATGAGAACCCGGAACCAGCCAAACCGTAACATCGTCCGCCTTGTGCCTTCCTTTTACAATCGAAGTAAACGCTCTGAAATCTTCGATCCTGCCGTTGGTACAGCTGCCAACAAATACAAAATCTACTTTCTTGCCGATCATGGAGTCGCCTTCAGAGAAACCCATATAACCTAATGATTTGGCATAGGTTGCAGCGCCACCTTCTACATGAGCGGCATCAGGGATATCATGAGAAATTCCCATTCCCATTCCCGGATTTGTGCCATAAGTGATCATTGGTTCAATAGAAGAACCGTCAAAAGTCAGTTCTTTATCAAAAACAGCATCAGGATCGGTCTTCAATGTTCTGTAGTAAGCCAGTGCTTTATCCCATGCTTCACCTTTAGGACTAAATTCACGTCCTTTTACATAATTGATGGTGGTTTCATCCGGAGCGATCATCCCGCCGCGGGCACCCATTTCAATACTTAAATTACAAACCGTCATACGGCCTTCCATGCTCATGTTCTCAAAAACATCACCGGCGTATTCCACGAAATATCCGGTAGCTCCTGAAGTAGAAAGCTGCGAAATGATGAACAACGCCACATCTTTTGGCGTCACACCTATACCCAGCTTGCCGTTCACGTTAATGCGCATTTTTTTAGGCTTAGGCTGCATGATGCATTGCGTAGAAAGTACCATTTCCACCTCAGAAGTGCCAATACCAAAAGCGATGGCCCCAAAGGCACCATGAGTAGAAGTATGTGAATCACCGCAAACAATGGTAGCACCTGGTTGGGTAATGCCATATTCCGGCCCTACCACATGGACGATACCATTTTTTTGGTGACCGAGGCCCCAGTGGCTGATGCCATACTCATTAGAGTTCGATTCCAATGCCTTTAACTGATTGGCAGAAAGCGGATCTGCGACCGGCAGGTGCTGGTTAATGGTTGGCGTATTGTGATCTGCGGTAGCAAATGTACGCTCTGGATATAAAACTGTAATGCCCCTGCTTTTTAAGCCTAAAAAGGCAACCGGACTGGTCACTTCGTGAATAAGATGGCGGTCAATAAAAAGCACATCAGGGCCACCTTCAATCTTACGTACCACGTGAGTGTCCCACACCTTATCAAATAATGTCTTGCTCATTTCTTTTATTTTTATAATTTTCCTGCTGAGGGGGGTTAAGCCAATTGCTGCTTGCCCATCATCAACAAAAGATCTTGGTCATTAATATCTAATTTACTATCGGCAACAGTCAGGAAGCGGTGGTATACCTCACCCAATTCCTCTTTGCTCAGGTTAAAGCCCAGGCGTTCCAAATGGAATTTTAACGCATGCCTGCCGCTGCGTGCAGTGAGCACAATACTAGCATCCGGAAAGCCGACATCTTCAGGCCGTATAATTTCGTAATTCTCGCGGTTTTTCAAAAAGCCATCCTGATGGATACCTGAACTGTGCGCAAAAGCATTGCTGCCAACTATCGCCTTATTGGCCTGTACCGGCATGCGCATCTGCGAACTTACCATGCGGCTGATCTCGTAAAAATTCTTTGTATTGATATTGGTATGCAAGCCCAATATCTGGTGCGTTTTCAGGATCATGACGACTTCTTCCACAGAAGTATTGCCTGCGCGTTCGCCAATGCCGTTAATGGTACCTTCAATCTGGCGTGCGCCATTTTGCAGACCGGCAATGGAGTTTGCAGTAGCAAGGCCCAAATCATTGTGACAATGCACAGAAATAATGGCCTGATCAATATTTTTTACATTTTCCTTTAAAAATTTGATCTTACTGCCGTACTGGTCCGGCAGGCAATAACCATTGGTGTCAGGTATATTTACAACTGTTGCACCGGCTGCGATCACCGCCTCTACCATTTGGGCAAGAAAGTGTACATCAGCACGGCCGGCATCCTCTGCATAGAATTCAATATCCTCTACAAATTGTTTGGCGTATCTGACCGCTTCAACGGCACGGGCCAGAATGTCTTCTCTGGTACTGTTAAATTTGTGTTTAATGTGCATATCAGATGAACCGATCCCGGTATGGATCCGCGGGCGTTTGGCATATTTCAATGCTGCGACTGCGGAATCAATATCACCTTTATTTGCACGGGTAAGCGCGCATATGATGGGTTCCGATACCGCTTTGGAAAGCTCTACCACACTTTGGAAATCACCTGGACTCGAAATAGGAAAGCCTGCTTCAATAATATCCACGCCGAGAGCTTCCAATTCCCTGGCAATTTCAATTTTTTCTGGGGTTGTCAATTGGCAACCCGGCACTTGTTCACCATCACGCAAGGTGGTGTCAAACACATAAACTCTATTCGGATCGTGTAACATAATTCTTAGTGTTTAGTTAATATATTCCAATATGTTTTCAACGGATTCTACCGCTCCGTTTTCTAATAAAATTCTTTTTTCTATACAAGCCGGCAATTGGGATTCAAAATGTCCTACGTAAATCAGCGTAGTGCCATTCTTGCAAAGCCGATCTACCAGTTTGTTAAAGTGTGCCGTTTGCTGCTGGTCCAGACCCTGACAGGGTTCATCCAGAATCAGCAGTTCCGGATTTTTGATGATCGTACGCCCCAGCAGGGCCAGACGCTGTTTGCCCAGCGGAAGCTCCGTCATCAGCACATTTTTGTATTCGCTGAGCCCAAAATAGTCTACCAGTTCATTTACCTGTCCGTGTTTGGTAGAACCCGGTTCGCAAAACAAACCGGAGCTGTCATAAAATCCTGAGGCAATACTTTGCCAAACCGTAGCTGAGGGATCAAAATACCAATGCAGCTCAGGCGAGATCAGGCCAATTCGTTTCTTAATGTCCCAGATACTTTCACCGCTTCCTCTTTTATGGCCAAACAAATAAAAATTGTTGGCATAAGCCTGAGGGTGGTCACCGCATATCAAACTCAATAAAGTCGACTTGCCTGAACCATTAGGGCCCTGCAGCAACCATTTTTCACCGGGTTCCACATGCCAGTTGATGTTTTTCAATACCTGCTTGTCGCCATAGCTGATGTTTACATTTGTCATATTGATCACGCTGCCTGGAAAAGTAGGAGCGGGGCTTTGGCTTAGAAAGTAGGGGACAGGTTTTAGGATTTCCTCTTCCAGCAGATCTGCATCACGCTCAGCAGCAGAAATCTCCACCAGTTTGCCGGCCCTGATTTCCGCGAAGCGGTCAATACAGGAGGGCAGCTCCAGATCATTGCTGATCAGGATCAGTTGCGTACCGCTTTCTGCAAGCTGGTCCAATAAAGTATTCAGGTTTTGTCTCGAACGTTTGTCAAGTCCATTATAAGGTTGGTCCAGGATCAGCAATTGAGGCCTTAGCCATAAGGCTTTGACCAGTTGCAGTTTCTTGTGTTCTCCGCTGGACAGCTGGATCAGGGTTGAGTCCAGGAGTTCAGCATAGCCAAGGGCAGTCAATATGGGCTCTACACTGCTCCAGCCGAGCTGCTGTTTCGCAGCGTAACTCATCAGTTCGGCCCTTACCGTTGCCGTCACTTCTGTAGCCTGTTTATTATAGCGCTGCTGATAATAAAAATTAGACTGACCTTCAAGGTCTTTAAACTGGTACCAGTTGGCCACGTAGTGCACAACAGGTACCAGTGTTGATGTGGTATCAAAATTAACTTCAACCTGACCATTTACAGGGTTTAAACCCGCTATGGCTTTGGCCAGTGAAGTTTTACCAGTTCCGCTTTGTCCGCCTACCAACCAGTTTTCCCCCGGATTTATAATCCAGTTGAGGTCCTGCAGCACGGCTTTCTGGCGGTACCAAAGGTTAAGGTTGGTGATATGGACGACGGGCTCTGACATTTTTTATGCAGTTTTGATGGCTTTCATTGCAGTCATCGCTTTTCTCAATACTGAACCGATCTGCTCTACCTCGTGAGTACGGATCGCCTCGTTCACTTCGATCAATGCGCGGTTGTCTACAGCGCCATCCTTGCCATCATTAAAGTTTTTACCAACAAGGTTAGTATCAACTTTTTTCATGAAATCAGCCAATAAAGGTTTACAAGCCTGGTCAAACAAATAACAGCCATATTCAGCCGTATCAGAGATCACACGGTTCATTTCAAACAATTTTTTACGGGCAATGGTATTTGCAATAAGTGGTGTTTCGTGCAATGATTCGTAGTAAGCAGACTCTGGTTTGATACCAGCCTGAACCATAGTTTCAAAAGCAAGCTCCACACCAGCCCTTACAAAAGCGACCATTAGTGTATAGTTGTCAAAATATTCCTGTTCGCCGATCTTTACATCACCAGCCGGAGTTTTTTCAAAAGCAGTTTCACCTGTTTCTGCGCGCCATGCCAGCAGGTTTTTATCACCATTGGCCCAGTCTTCCATCATGATCCGGCTAAATTCACCACTCATGATGTCGTCCTGATGTTTCTGGAACAACGGACGCATGATAGTTTTCAATTCCTCAGAAACTTCAAATGCTTTGATCTTGGCCACATTGCTCAGCCTGTCCATCATGGCAGTGATCCCACCTTGCTTTAACGCTTC
Organism: Pedobacter sp.; assembly: GCF_035317785.1. Lineage (GTDB taxonomy): Bacteria > Bacteroidota > Bacteroidia > Sphingobacteriales > Sphingobacteriaceae > Pedobacter. Next base: position 39,252 of record NZ_DATHGC010000211.1, read on the forward strand.
AGTGATCACCTCTACACCATATTGAACCAGTTTAGAAGCATAACCTGCGTCGATTCCTTTTTCAATCATTTTGTCGAAGGAAAGAATAGAACCAGTCTGCAGCAAACCACAAAGGATCGTCTGCTCGCCCATTAAGTCAGATTTTACCTCAGCTACAAAAGAAGATTTCAATACACCCGCTCTGTGACCACCCGTCCCAACGCAATAAGCTTTAGCCTGTAACAAGCCTTTTCCTTCCGGATCGTTTTCAGGGTGCACCGCAATTAAGGTAGGTACACCAAAACCTCTTACATATTCTGCTCTTACTTCACTGCCCGGACATTTTGGAGCCACCATGATCACTGTAATGTCTTTACGGATCTGCATGCCTTCCTCTACGATGTTAAACCCGTGTGAGTACAACAAAGTAGCGCCTTGTTTCATCAACGGCATGATGGCATTCACTACCGCAGTGTGTTGTTTGTCCGGAGTGAGGTTGATCACTACATCTGCAGAAGGAATCAATTCTTCGTAAGTACCTACAGTAAAATTGTTTTCTGTAGCATTTTTCCAGGAATCCCTTTTGCCTTCAATGGCTTCTTTGCGCAAAGTATAAGAAACATTTAAACCACTATCTCTCAAGTTTAAACCCTGGTTAAGGCCTTGTGCGCCACAACCAACGATTACCAGTTTTTTTCCTTTCAGCGCATTTACGCCATCCACGAATTCTGAACTGTCCATGAAATCGCAAACACCCAATTGGTTTAATTTTTCTCTAAGAGGCAGTGTGTTAAAATAATTTGACATTTTTTTATTGTTTTTTGATTAAGGTTCGTTTTAATTTATTATTTATTTCTTTTGTTTATATCGATGAAGGTTTGTGTTACATACTAAAAACATTCTTCGCCTTGTCCAGATATTCATTTTCAACAACATCTTCACCAGGTTCTCTGCGTTCAAATTCCCTCAGCTTGCGGTTAAAACCATCACTGTCTTTAATGATCGCTACCCTTGCACTCCTGACAAATTCGATCAGTCCATAAGGTTGCAGTACTTCGATCAGCTTGTCCGTTTCTTCTCTGTGTCCAGTGGTTTCAAATACAGTATAATCCTTACGGATCACTACCGCTCTCGCACCATTTTCACGGAGCAGACGTTCTACTGAAACCAGTTCGGCAATGGTGTCTGTCGGTACTTTATACAAGGCCATTTCCTGCCAGATGATGTCTTCGTTGGTATTGTAATATACCTTCAATACCTCCACCTGTTTTTCAATCTGACGGGCAAGCTTGCGCACTACCTCTTCAGTTTCATGGATCAGGATATTGAAGCGGTGAATGTGCTCAATCTCAGATGGTGATGTATTCAGGCTTTCTATATTGATCTTTCTTCTGGAAAAGATAATGGCTATACGGTTCAGGATGCCTATACGGTTCTCCGTATATACAGTGATCGTAAACTCCTGTTTGCTGTTTAATTCTATATCGTTTGAATTGCTCATGATCTGCTAATTATTTAAGTCTGATTTCACTAACACTGCTGCCCTGAGGGACCATCGGGAACACGTTGTTCTCTTTGGCTACCATCACTTCCAGCAAATAGGAGCCTTTGTGGTTGAGCATCTCTGCAAGTGCTGCTTCCAGGTCTTCGCGTTCGGATACCTTTTTACCTGCGATATTGTAGGCATCCGCCAGTTTGACAAAATCAGGGCTGGTGATGTCTACAAAAGAGTAGCGCTTGTCGTGAAACAGCTGCTGCCATTGACGTACCATTCCAAGGAACCTGTTGTTGAGGATCATGATCTTAACGTCAATGCCGCTTTGCATGATCGTACCCAATTCCTGGCAGGTCATCTGGAAACCACCGTCGCCAATAATGGCTACTACAGTCCGGTCCGGAGCGCCAAACTTAGCGCCTATTGCGGCAGGTAATCCAAATCCCATCGTACCCAGACCACCACTGGTGATGTTGCTCCTGGTCTGCTGGAAATGTGCGTAGCGGCAGGCCACCATTTGGTGCTGGCCTACATCGGTTACAATCACCGCTTCCCCTTTAGTCAGGTCATTCAGCTTATTAACAACCTCACCCATAGTCATTTCACCACTTACAGGGTTCAGCTCATCGTGAATGACGGTTTCGTATTCTGTTTTGTCGTATGCTCTAAACTCGGCCACCCAGGCATCGTGGGTTTTTGCTTCGATCAGTGCGGTCAGCATAGGAAGTGTTTCTTTACAATCACCCCATACCGGAACATCTGCTTTTACATTCTTATCGATCTCAGCAGGGTCAATGTCCAGATGGATGACCTTTGCCTGTTTGCATATTTATCCAGACGGCCGGTTACCCGGTCATCAAAACGCATACCTATGGCGATCATTACGTCACAGGCGTTGGTTTGAACATTAGGCCCATAATTGCCATGCATACCCAACATACCTACGTTCAGCGGATGATCAGTAGGAATTGCACCGGCACCCAGTATGGTCCAGGCAGCAGGAATCCCGCTTTTTTCTACGAACGCCTTAAACTCTGCTTCTGCACTGCCCAGCAAAACTCCCTGGCCAAATAAAATGAAAGGTTTCTTCGCAGAATTGATCATCGCCGCTGCCGCTTCTATATATTCTTTTCTTACCAGCGGTCTCGGACGGTAACTGCGGATGTGCTCACACGGAACATAACCTTCGTATTCAAACATTTGCAGCTGCGCATTCTTGGTAATATCGATCAATACAGGTCCTGGTCTGCCGCTGCGGGCAATGTAAAAAGCCTTAGCCAGTACACCTGGGATTTCAGTGGCATCAGTAATCTGATAGTTCCATTTGGTAACTGGCGTAGTGATGTTGATCACATCGGTTTCCTGGAAAGCATCAGTTCCCAGCAAGTGAGCAAAAACCTGCCCGGTTATGCAAACCATAGGTGTACTGTCGATCTGGGCATCAGCCAGGCCTGTTACCAGGTTGGTTGCGCCCGGGCCACTGGTGGCAAATGCCACACCGACCTTGCCTGATGTACGTGCATAACCCTGTGCAGCATGAGTGCCGCCCTGTTCGTGCCGTACTAAAATATGTTTTAATTTATCGCTATAATCGTAAAGTGCATCATAGATCGGCATGATGGCACCGCCCGGATAACCGAAAATTGTATCGGTACCCTCAGCTATTAATCCTTCCAACAAAGCTACAGATCCCGAAACCGTTACAGTCTTTTTAGGTTCCGTTAAAGTATTTGCTTCTGCTTGTACTGTATCCATTGTATAGTGTTTTATAGGGGTTTCCAATTGTTAATGAGTATAAGAATCGGTAACGCAGCCTTCGCTGGCATTACTTACCTGTTTCAGGTATTTATAAAGGACCCCGCTTTTGACGGGCGGAGGCAGCTGTTTCCAGACCGCACGGCGTGTAGCCAGTTGCTCTTCTGTTAAATGAACATCAATGGAGTTGTTGACGGCATCTATTGTAATGATGTCTTCGTCATGTACCAAAGCAATATTTCCGCCGTCCCATGCCTCCGGAGTAATGTGTCCGACCACGAAACCATGTGTCCCACCTGAAAAACGACCATCGGTGATCAGGGCTACAGATTTACCTAAACCTGCGCCAATAATCAATGAAGTAGGTTTCAGCATCTCCGGCATACCCGGAGCGCCTTTAGGGCCAACCTGTCTGATCACGACTACATCTCCGCTTTTCACTCTGCCACTCTGGATACCTGCCATCAGAGATTTTTCTCCGTCAAAAACACGCGCAGGGCCTGTAAATTTCTCACCCTCTTTACCGCTGATCTTTGCAACTGCACCTTTTGTTGCCAGATTACCATACAGCATTTGTAAGTGGCCGGTTTCTTTGATCGGGTTTTCTACAGGGAAGATGATCTTCTGAGCCTCAAAGTCAAGATCTGCAGCATCAGCAACGTTTTCAGCAATGGTTTTCCCCGTTACCGTCAGGCAGTCGCCATCAATTAACCCTACTTTCAGTAAATACTTCATTACCGCAGGAACACCACCTATCCCGTGCAAATCTTCCATCAGGTAAGTCCCGCTTGGTTTTAAGTCGCCCAATACCGGGGTACTGTCGCTGATGTTTTGAAAATCCTCCAGTTTCAGGTTCAGTCCTACTGATTTAGCCATGGCAATCAGGTGCAATACCGCATTGGTAGACCCACCCAATACCATCACAATGACAATCGCATTGCGAAACGCCTTCTCAGTCATAATGTCTGAAGGCAGGATGTTCTTTTCGAGCAGGATGCGGATGTACTTGCCCGCCTCAATGCACTCTTTCTTTTTCTCTTCGCTTACTGCAGGGTAGGAGGAACTATAAGGTAAACTCATACCCAAAGCCTCGATTGCCGAAGCCATGGTATTCGCGGTATACATACCACCGCATGCACCCGCTCCAGGACATGCGTTTCTGATTACACCCTGGAAATCTTCTTCTTCTAAGTTGCCGGCCAGTTTTTGTCCTAAGGCTTCAAACGCGGATACAATATTTAATGATGCGCCTTTATACTTACCGGAGTGGATACTTCCACCATAAACCATGATGGCCGGACGGTTAAGCCTGCCCATTGCCATGATAGAGCCGGGCATATTTTTATCGCAGCCAGGTATGGTTATGAGGCCGTCATAATACTGGCCACCACAGATGGTTTCGATTGAATCCGCAATGACATCCCTGGAAACCAAAGAATAGCGCATACCATCAGTTCCGTTGGACATACCATCACTCACACCAATAGTACCGAAAGTCAAACCGACCATATCATTTTTCCAGACACCTTCTTTTACGATCTGTGCCAGATCGTTCAAATGCATATTGCAGGTGTTTCCGTCATAGCCCATGCTGGCAATCCCGACCTGGGCTTTGTCCATGTCTTCTTTGGTCAATCCAATCCCGTAAAGCATAGCTTGTGCGGCAGGCTGGGTAGGATCTTGGGTAAATGTTTTACTGTAACGGTTGATTTCTGGTGTTTGTGACATATATAGGTCTGTAGGTGTGTTATATGATTACTTCGTAGTTTTGTTTTTCTAATGCCAGTGATTTGTAGGTGCGTTGTATCGTTGCCCCCACGCTGTCCGGCCACCTGAGCGGAAATTTATACTCATCGACAGATCCGATTCCGGCTATTTCTGTAGCAGTGCCACAGAAAAATGCACTGTCGGCATGTTTTAAATCCTTTATGGTCAGGTGTTTTTCAATCAGTTCAATATCAAGTACGTGACACAATTCTATCACGGTCGCCCGGGTTATCCCCGGCAGGATGTTTCCAAGAGGAGGGGTATATAAACGGCCGTTCTTCTCTATAAATATATTAGCGCCCGGTGCCTCAGCAACATTCCCGTAGCTGTCCAAAAGTAAGGCCTCGTCAAATCCTTTGCTTTTGGCCTCAGTAGTAGCCAGTATGGAATTTACATAATTACCGCTTACTTTAGCTTCTATGGGTGTTGACTTGGGACTTGGCCGCTCATAGCTGGATACCATGACTTTCAATAATTTATGGCCCAGATAGGCATCCCATTCAAAAGCACAAATCATGATCGATACATCCTTTGCCGCAATCAGTGACATATTGGGCGCGCAGTAGATCAGCGGTCGGATATATGCATTCTTTAAATTATTGTACTCCAGTAATTTATAAGTCTTCTTGATCAGTTCGTCAATGTTCCATTTAAATGGGATATGTACCAGTTCAGCAGAACGCCTCAATCTTTCAAAATGCTCTCTGGCTTTGAAAATTCGTGTACCGTTGTGCGTATGGTATGCCCTTAAACCGTCAAATACCGCATACCCGTAATGCAGCGACTGCCCGTATAAACTGGTGGTTGTATCACTGGCTTTTTCAAACCTGCCATTTAAATAAAGTACGGTATTTGAATTGAAGTACTGCATTTTTATTTGGGTGTATAGGGTATTAAATTTATATTAAGTGTTTCATTAAAAAAGCGCCACTTTTGGGTGGCGCTTTGTATATTTTGTATTAAATATTCAACTATAGCGCCATGTCCTTCCGAATAATCAGCAGGAGAATCACATTGGTGATGACTGTAAACAAGGTGCTAACTGAATTGCTCATGTTAATAATTATTATCGTTGCTTTATAGAATCCAATTTACCGTTTGAAGTTTAAACTATCAATAGGTGATTGAAAATAATTGAAAAAAAATATAATTCTTATATTATAGTTATATGGCAAATTAAATATCTTTATATTCCTATTTAACCTTTCTTAAAGTGGACGTCTCTATACCAAATATGGAATCGGTATTTAGTATAGGTTTTATGCAAGCATTATAAATTGTACCGTTTTCTTCCTAAAATACCCAAAGTCTTAACAAAAGTTGATAAAAATCATGTTTTTATCAGGCCTGTCGTGCGAGGCCGGGGCTTGTAAAACGCAACCATAAAAAAAGCCCTTTGAGATTTTCAAAGGGCTTTTCAATATGGTATAAATTAAATATTAAGCTACCCCTTCGGCCAGCACAATAATTTTGTTTTTTAAAACTTCTACTACACCACCTTTGATATTAAAAGTATCCTCACCGGTTTTGCTTTTTACAATTACAGGGCCATCTTCCAAAGTGGAGATAATGGGCGCGTGGTCTCTCAAAATCTGGAAAGAACCCATAGTGCCGGGCACTGTAACAGCGGTTACTTCGCCTTCAAAAACTTTCTTGTCTGGGGTTAATATTTCTAGTGTCATTGTTATATTTTAGTATTAAGTAGCTAGTATTAAGTATCAAGACAGAGAGCCTTACTAGATCTGTGTCCAGTCTTGATACTTGATACTCAAATCCTGATACCTGTTAATTTGCTTCAGCTAATAGTTTTTTGCCTTTTTCAATGGCTTCTTCAATGCTTCCTACAAGGTTAAATGCTGCTTCAGGATATTCGTCAACCTCACCATCCATGATCATGTTAAATCCTTTGATGGTGTCTTTGATGTCAACCAAAACACCTTTTAAGCCTGTAAATTGCTCTGCTACGTGGAAAGGCTGAGACAAGAAACGCTGCACACGGCGCGCACGTGATACGATCAGCTTATCTTCCTCAGATAACTCGTCCATACCTAAAATGGCGATGATATCCTGAAGTTCTTTATAGCGCTGCAAAGTTTCTTTTACGCGCTGAGCAGTATCATAATGCTCGTCACCCAAAATTGAACGGGATAAAATCCTTGAAGTAGAATCCAGAGGATCCACAGCAGGGTAAATACCGAGCTCAGCAATTTTACGTGACAATACAGTAGTTGCGTCTAAGTGGGCAAAGGTAGTAGCCGGAGCAGGGTCAGTTAAATCATCCGCAGGTACATACACTGCTTGTACAGATGTAATTGAACCGCGTTTAGTTGAAGTAATACGTTCCTGCATCAGACCCATCTCAGTAGCCAGTGTTGGCTGGTAACCTACCGCTGAAGGCATACGACCCAATAGTGCCGATACCTCAGAACCTGCCTGGGTGAAACGGAAGATGTTGTCAACGAAGAAAAGGATATCTTTTCCTGCACCCTGACCATCGCCGTCACGGAAATATTCAGCAACAGTTAATCCTGATAAAGCCACACGTGCACGTGCACCAGGAGGCTCGTTCATCTGACCAAATACCAGTGTTGCTTTTGATTCTTTTAATTTTTCAGTATCAACTGTTTTCAGGTCCCATCCGCCTTTTTCCATTGAATGAAGAAACTCTTCACCATAATTGATTACACCAGATTCGATAAACTCGCGCAAAAGGTCATTACCTTCACGTGTACGCTCACCTACACCGGCAAATACAGAAAGACCTGCATAGGCTTTAGCGATGTTGTTCACCAATTCCATGATCAATACAGTCTTACCAACACCTGCACCACCAAACAAACCGATCTTACCACCTTTTGCATAAGGCTCAAGTAAGTCAATCACTTTAATACCGGTAAAGAGTACTTCAGTTTCAGTAGACAGCTCATCAAATCTTGGAGGGGCATTGTGAATAGGGCGGCCACCGGTTTTGTCAACCGCATTGATACCATCAATAGCTTCACCAACAACATTGAACAAACGACCTTTAATTTGGTCACCTATTGGCATTTTAATAGGAGCGCCGGTGTCCAGTGCATTCATTCCGCGAACCAAACCGTCAGTCGAGTCCATTGCAATTGCACGTACACGGTCTTCACCAAGATGTTGCTGAACTTCTAAAATGATCTTCTGTCCGTTTTCTTTTTCGATCTCTAAGGCAGAGAAGATTTGAGGTAAATGAGCAGCGTCAGCAAAACTCACGTCAACTACCGGTCCTATAATCTGCGCTATTTTTCCAATGTTAGGCATATATTGTTTTGGGTAAAATTATAAATATCAATTTGTTAAAGGCGCTTTTATAAGCTCACAATTCGGTTTGCAAAGTTAAAATTTTAAAACAAGAATTGCATATATAAATAAAAAATTTTTCCACAGTTTTTTATTCGGTAATTTGGTTGCTGAAAAAGGGTCTTTAACATAATTCATTGAAGCTATTATAAAACCATTTAGCACTTTTGAAATTATGAATTTTATCAAGTAAATCGATGAAGAGAATATTAGTAACAGGCAGCAATGGACTTTTAGGCCAGAAGATCACAGAGCGGATCCTGCAAACACGACAATTTGATTTGATCGCCACGTCTAAAGGTGCGAACCGCTATCCGGTACCGGAGGGTTATACTTATGCGGAAATGGATATCCTGGATCCGCTGAATGTCAGGAACGTACTCCACCACTACCAGCCGGACGCGGTCATTCACACCGCGGCCATGACCAATGTAGACACATGCGAGGCGCAGCCGGAGCTGGCATATCGCTTAAATGTAGAGGCAGTCAAAACACTGGCAGCCTTTTGCAGTCAAAACCATATACAATTGATCCACCTCTCTACCGATTTTATATTTGACGGCGCCAATGGTCCCTACGACGAAATGGCTGCCCCAAGTCCCTTAAGTTATTACGGTGTAACCAAAGTACAGGCAGAAGACGAACTTAAAGCTTCGTCAAGCGACTGGGTTATTATCCGGACGATATTGGTATATGGTATCGTGAGTGATATGAGCAGAAGTAATATTGTGCTTTGGGCCAAGAATGCGCTGGAAAAAGGGGAGCCGATCAATGTAGTAAATGACCAGTCGCGCATGCCGACTCTGGCCGAAGATCTGGCCGATGCCTGTCTGCTTGCCGTGGAGAAGGAAGCACAGGGCATTTATCACATTTCTGGCAAAGACATGATGAGTATCGCCGAACTGGTGGGCAGGGTGGCTGACTACTGGCATCTGGACAAATCCCTGATCAGGGAAATTAGTTCTGCTTCTTTAAACCAAAAAGCCAGAAGACCTGTGAAGACCGGGTTTATACTGG
>NZ_DATHGC010000212.1:0-47673 GCF_035317785.1 Pedobacter sp.
ACTTAGACAAAAACAACAAAATGCATTACTATATTCGGAATGAAATGGTATGTAATCCGTAAACAGGATATGTTAAGTTCTTTTCAGGACGATGTCAAGTTAATCCAGGACTAGTGTAAAGCTATTCCAGGACTAGACAAACTAAAACGCGAATTCTTGCTAAGCAGGTGCTTGACTTAACAAAGGAACTTGAGAAAGCCAAGTTAAAAATTAGTAGTTTGGAAACGATGATAGAAGTGAGTGAACAGGACCTGCATATAAAAATCAGAAAAAAGCCTGGCGCCAAACAGTCGAAAGAATGAGGCAGAAACATCCCAGAGAAAGCCTGGGTAATCTCTGTGCACTGTTTGGCTTAACACGACAGGCTTACTACGAAGCCTCAGCTTACGCAACAAAAACTTCCATTGCTCATATGATTGTGTTAACCTTGGTAAAAGATATTCGTAGCGAGATGCCACTACTCGGTACAAGAAAGCTGCTTTATCTTCTGGAACCGGAATTAGAAAAACACTGCATAAAAATGGGCAGGGATCAGCTTTTCGATTTATTACGCTTCCACGGCCTATTAATACGGAGAAGGAAACGAATGGTAAAAACCACTGACTCTAATCATTGGCTGAAAAGGTACCCTAATCTTATAAAGCAGCTGTTTATAACAGGTCCCGAACAGCTCTGGGTTAGTGACATTACTTATATTCGAACATTGCAGGGCTTTAGTTATTTAAGCCTCATTACTGATGTATATTCACGTAAAATAGTTGGTCACGCCCTCTTCCCGACACTAGAAGCGATGGGGTGTGTAAATGCTCTTACTATGGCGATAAATTCAAGAAAAGCCAACTCGCCCTATTTCTTAATTCATCATTCTGATCGAGGAGTACAGTACTGCTGCTCGGAATATGTTGAGTTACTTAACCAGGAGGGAATAGCAATTAGTATGACGCAAAGCGGGAGTCCTTACGACAATGCCCTTGCAGAGCGGGTGAATGGCATCATAAAAAATGAATTCTATCCAAAGCGGATCTATCAGAATCATAAGGATGCAGTTAAGGCGGTATCGAAGATAATAGACGTATATAACCACAAACGGCCTCACTGCAGTATCGACTATTTAACTCCGCATCATGCACATAATTCCGAGGGGCCATTAAAAAAGAGATGGAAAACATATCCGAGGGTTAGAAAAGCTTTATTAGAGCCAGCTGAAATGGATAAATAAATCAGGAAGTTGTGTCTTAATTTATAGATATCTATACTTGTAATATATTCTTAGGACTAAGAGTAAACATCAGGAGCTACGTAACAGTACTAATTTTAAAATCTGTAAGGTTTTTGTAGGACGAGACAAACATAGGAATAGATATAATATCTTTAAACTATGGAGAACTTTAAATCATCAATTATCGGACACCTGGATATAATAGTAAGCCGAAATGAAAATGGGTTAGATGGTGAGAATGAATGCTGGAACGAAGTTTTGATTCATGGTGATCCTGAAGGACTAAGATCCTTGGCCCACTTGCTTCTAAGATTGGCAGACCTTGACCAGGAAAGTGTCGTTAGTCTTCCGGTTGGTGCGAGAGAACATCAGCATCTGCAACCAAAGCTTGAATTGTCAAGCAGTTCGGAAGCGGTAATTGTGGGACGTTTGGATGCCAAGGGCACAGGTGCTTTTTATGATCGCTATATCCCGAAAGAGAGTTAAGATGATGGCTGGAGGTTTTGTTTAAAAGTTAATTGCCTGGATTTCCTTTACCGTTTTCTTCCCCGGACCAGGAGATTTGTTGTTATTGGCTTATCCCTATGGTTGTTTACAGGTATATCAATAAGACCAGGTTTTGTGTCAGTAACATCTTATGATGGCGGGTTTTTACATCTTTTGATGATGGGATTGACTGATATAACCGCTATCACCGGACATGAAAATCTATTTCCAGTCTTTGTCTTCTAGTATGAAAATGGCTTCTGCGTTGGTGTCAAATATTGCAGCGATTTTTAATGCCAGTATGCTGGAAGGAACAAATTTCCCAATTTCTATCGAATTGATGGTTTGTCTGGATACGTTTACTTTATCGGCGAGTGCTGCTTGGGTGAGATCATGCTTTGCCCGTTCTACTTTTATCGTATTCTTCATTAAGATTAGGGTTATGCCATGAAAATGTACAGCCTGGAATACCGGATCATATTGGCCATAGCAAATACAATGATTAGAAAGTAATTGATTGAGGTCAAATCAAAACTGATTATTTGATGCTGATAAAGATTGCTAATGATCAATTTAAGGGTATAACCAAGAACCAATGCAAAAAGCGCAGAGGAAGACCTGATGGCAGTCGACCTTTCGTCTTCCTTAGACTGAAAAGAGATAAACAACATAAATAGACCCACCAACAGGGGGATTTCAGCAGTTGAAGATTTTGAGGTAAGCAGGACTGGAATTCCCAGTACTATAAGGAACAGACCTACATACAGAGGGAATTTAATAAGAGTTTTCATGTTATATAGATCAGTAATTGAAGTATAAAAGTATAGTTAACTTATTAAAAAGACAAATATATTTGTCTTTTTAATAAGTTAACTATACAAATGGATTCTATGGTAATCGCTTGTATAGTTATGCCGCCATTAAACGATGTAAAAACCCGCCATTGAAAAATGTTATTTACATTTTGTTACCTTTTATTTACCTGGCTGATACTCCATAAGGATTTTCTATTTGTCTACAAGGAGATGAGAAAGATGGATACCTCTATAGGATGGCATAGAGATCCGTGACGGAATAGAAACTTGGCAGATCTTGAAGCCATTACGCAGGCAGATCTCTGGGCACAGTACCTGAAAGGCAATGGAACGGTATGGGCGGACCTGGACTACCTGGGTGGGAAATCATTGCGCTTTAACGTAGTTGGCAACAGAACTGCGATAAGTGGGGATCAGATGGATTATACGGATGAGTTGAATGGGGTTTGGGACAATGCGCAGCAGTTTAAAGCTTATGTGAGGGAGCATATACAGAAGATCTATGTGGCGGTAGAGGGGGAGTGAAATTATGAACGATGGAAGATAAGTTGATGAATTAAACTTAACCGGATAATCACCGGATAATTCAATTGCTGCTTATTATGTTTGGCTTAACTAACTTTTTAAAGATATGACAGAAATACAAAAGGTCCTGGATATGGAAGGTATTCGGACGAAAATTTACAACATACGTGGTACGCAGGTGATGATGGATAGGGATTTGGCAGAACTTTATAATGTAGAAATGAAAGTTTTGCATCAAACAGTAAGAAGAAATCTGGAAAGATTTGCGGATGATTTTATGTTTCAGTTAACTCGGGAAGAGCTGGCTTCTTTGAAATCAGGCATGGGCGGTTCAAGTAGGGAAGGTTCAGATAAGCTCTCGTTTGCTTTTTCAGAAGCTGGCGTGGGAATGCTTTCGGTAGTTTTACACAGTGATATTGCTGTCAGGATCAATTTAAGGATTGTTGAGGCGGTGTGTGAGCAGGTTCAGCTATTCGGATGAGTAATTCGAGTTTATTTGAGTGTAAGCCTCTCGAATTCGAGGGGCTTAAAAATGAGGCGGGTCACTGTCTAATAAAGATCATTTATGACAAATGTGATATTTGTAATAATTAAGTATCTTTGTGTTATGCAAACAGCAGTTCAGAATAAACGCACATTAATATCCCTGCTTAAGGCCAATGGCCAGAAGCTGAGATCATATGGTGTAGCTAATCTGAGCATTTTTGGTTCTTTTACTACAGGTAAGCCTACTGCCGATAGTGATGTTGATCTGTTGGTAGATTTCGACCCAAATCAAAAAAGCTATGACAACTTTATGGATCTGTCATTCTTTTTGGAAGATTTGCTGGGTAGAAAAGTTGAGGTGATTACGCCTCAATCTTTAAGTAAATACATTGGGCCACATATCCTAAAAGAGGCTGAGCATGTTGCCATCTAGTATTGAATTGGTTAAACATATTCTGGATGAGGTTTCTTTTATACTAACTACGGTTAAAGGGAAAGATAAAGAATCCGTAATTGGCGATCCTGTATTATCACGTGCCATTATCAGAAGCCTTGAAATTGTTGGAGAGGCAAGTACCAAGCTAGACCCAGAGTTTAAGGCGGCATATCCACACATTGAATGGCGAAAAATGGCAAATACCCGCCATCGTTTGATACATGATTACTTTGGAGTGGATTATGACATTGTTTGGGATATCATAACTACAAAATTGCCAGATCTGGAAACGGATATTCAATCTATTATTTCAGAAAATTAAATAAGGCATGTGAATATTTATATGCACATTTTCTATTGACAAAGAACAGGATGTGATGGCAACCAACATTAAGGGAACTAGAATCGGCTCAAATATGATCTCCAGCATTAACTATTTAATTGTAATGACAACTAAAATATTTGCTGCTGGACTTTTGCTATTTCTTGGATTGACAAGTTGCAACCAAGCCTCCAACAAACAGCAAAGCATGAAGACAAAGGCGGCTTTGCTCGTAAATAAGGAAGCCTTCACCTTGTATAAAAAAACTGACAGTGTAATATACGTTGCAAGGGCATTGGCGGTTACCAATGATACTTTTGATCTGCATTTATATCACATAAATATATCAAAGCCTGAAAATGCTCAGCAGCTTTTTGCATCTGTTCAACGTTTAACAAAGCAGGAAATTGACAAGAAAAAAGCAGAATTAGAAACCAGTTATACCTGGGCACCTTTCAAAAATGAGGAGATATTGTTTGTTCAAATTCAACCATCTGGGTTTAAAGATGAAATGCAACTGTTAGATAAACGGCAGGAGGTGGAGGATAGATTGGGCGAGGCTCTTGAAAACAATAAGCTCGGGAATTGGGCCGCCGGTGATTTGGGACCGGGTGGTGCAAATATGCTCTTTACTGTAACTAATGTTGACAAATCCTTGCAAATGGTTATGTCTGTTTTACAAGAGAATGATTTGGAAAAGAATGTTTTAATTGGAAGACGCGTTTCACTGGATAAGGCTGATTGGTTTTATGAAGTAATTTATCCGGCAAACTATTCAGGTCATTTTAATACGATGTAAGAAGAAGATTGCGATGAGAGGATATATGAAAATTACAATTGACAACTTATCGGACGAAGAATTGGAGCTTTATAACTATGCTAATTCACTAGATGGAACACAATGGACGGCAAAACTCAACAGCTTGTTAAGAGCGAGATTTATCAAAAGTCGCCCGCTGCTGAAACCTGGTTGCCCATACATACCAATTTCAAAAAAAATACAATGCGATATATTTTTGAAACGGCTGACGGAACGGTATTTCTGGGTTTGGGCCACGGTCTTTATAAATCTACCGACAAGGGGGAAAACTGGAGAAAAGTAAAACATGATGGAGGGGTAATAAATATGCTGGAGTCAGAAGGTGTTCTTGTCGCGACGGGTACAAAAGGGATCATGCGTTCGACAGATAATGGTGAACACTGGCAATGGGTAATCAGAGAGGGCGGTGACGGTATCGCTATGTATATTCCGCTCTTCTGACATGGGTAAAACCTGGAACAGTGTTCATGCTGGTGTTGATGAACCTGATAACAACCTGTTGAAATTTATACCGTGGAGTAGTCCTTCCACTGCACCTAGAAATGTCTTTAGGGTATATGTTTCCGGAAATGTAGTGTATGCCCTGGTGGGGAATGCCGGATGCTAGAAATTATACCCAAAATGCAATCCCGGCTGCCCGAAGAAGAATCTTGACCATCTATCGTCAACCTGTTTAAACGAATCAGGCATTGTTGATTGATAGGGACGATGAGTCATTGCTATTGAAGGTTGAAAAAAAAGCCTGTCCTTGAAAAGTTTAATGTGATAACCAATGGAATAAGTGTTAAAGATTTGAAAGCCATTGTCCTTATTACCGTTATCATTTACAAAGGTTTGCAAAGCAGGCATCACGTCAACTTGAGCAAAAAGATTCTTCCATAAAAACCTTTGATAATTAAGTGAAACTCCGTATTCACGAATATAACCTGGAAACCCTTCTCCTTCTGCTTCAAATGATTTTCCATAAGGAATGCCAATTGGCCAGGCATATTTCCAGGTTTTAAATTCAAGTGAAACTACATCCTTTCCTGTAATGCGATAACCTAAGTTCAGATAAACCATCCCGGGCGGATTATTATCAGCTACTATATTAGCTATCATAAATAACGTACTCCCTATAAAATACTTTCTGTAAGTACTGTCTTGTTTGGAATATTGAGCCTTAACTTGTAGAGTGCCTGCCATCATTAAAATCAAGGCGAACCATAAAATATTCTTTTGCATTTCGATATATTAGTTGTTAAACGATAATGCAAAGATAGATTGGCGAGAGGCCATAACTCGTTCACTTAAGGTAAGAAATGATCATCAGAATGTTCATGTGAAATAAATTTTTAACGGCAATTAATATATCATCAAGAAATATTAAATTGACACCCGTATCGCCTAAATATTACAAAAATGCAATTGACAAATGATAAAATGGATCAGATCCTGTTAAATTTTTTAGCGAAGTATGTAATCCTGTCTGAAGAGGAGCAAAATGTCATTATAGATTTAGCCATTTTTAAAAGTTTCAGGAAAGGAACAATTTTATTGAAAGAGGGTCAACGCTCAAAGGATGCCTATTTTGTACTTAAAGGATGCATCAGGTGCTATTATATGGTTGATACAGAAGAAAAGACTACTGCTTTTTATACCGAGTCTGAAACCCTTAACCCTCCAGGCGCATTAAACAATACCCCATCTGAATATTATGTTGATTGTCTTGAGGACTCTATTTTGATTGTAGCCAGTTCAGAAACAGATGAAGAACTTTTTGCAAAATACCCTATCTTAGAAAAACTGTGTCGTCTTGTTTCCGAAGATTTACACTCAAAAAGTCAAATAGCATTTGATAA
The DNA here is from genome assembly GCF_035317785.1 of Pedobacter sp. GTDB lineage: Bacteria > Bacteroidota > Bacteroidia > Sphingobacteriales > Sphingobacteriaceae > Pedobacter. Next base: position 6,951 of record NZ_DATHGC010000212.1, read on the forward strand.
TTTTAAGATTTCTACACCAGAGCAGCGCTATTTGAATCTGCTGGAAATAAGGCCGGATTTGGCTCAAAGAATCCCTCAATACCATTTAGCGAGTTATTTGGGTATCACTCCGCAATCTTTAAGCAGAATGAGAAAGAGGCTGGTTAGAAAAGTCTCTTAGATCCTTTCTTAACTTAAGGTAACGAGTTTAGGCTTTTATCATTTTTATGTTTGCGTAGAACTATTAAAAATGATAAAAATGAAAAAGTCAATTTTTGCACTACTGATGGTAGTCACAGTTTTTGTTTCTTGTAAGAAAGATTCAGATAAAAAGCCTGATGATGCCTCGCGTGTTATTCGTTATGAGATCACGGGGAATTTTACTGGACCAACGCTGATCGCATCTTACACCACCTCAGGAGGTGGAACGGCTAATGATCCCGTCGCGACGCTTCCATGGACAAAAGAAATTACTTACGCCGCAAATGTAGCTGCAGCCATTATTGCAATATCGGGGAATGGAGGAATTGCAGGTCAGAAAGTAACAATTGTGATCAAGCGGGGCGGCAGTCAGGTAGGAGCACCAATTGATGCCGTGGCCGATGCCTCAGGAAGTTTCTCTAAATCTGCTCCGGCTATCGTTTTTTAAAACTTAACCGGATAATCACCGACTAGTGTGTGAGCAGGTTTAGAGGATTATTTGTGGTGAGTAAAGCGGAGAAGTAAGTTGAAAATGAAAGCTGAAGATGGTAAGATGCGTGAAACTGATGTTGCTGATACAAAATCCTTGCTTCGCTTAATTCAATCTATACCTTCGCCCAAAGCTGAGCCTTTTAAAGTTTGGCTGGCCAAAGTTGGCTACGAACGGATGCAGGAAATCTCTGATCCTGAACAAAGCTACATTTAAAACAATCGAAATAGATACTTGAACATGGTTAAATTTATATTATACTTGCTGCTTAGATAACCAACAAAAAATTATCATCAGGGTACAACCGATGGAGAGCAGGCAACTTAAAAATGAAGATGAACTACTGACCAGAATTGCCGGAGGCGATCAGCGTGCATTTACGGAAATCTTTGATTTTTATCAACGGTATGTATATGACTATGGTCGAAAGCTGACTAAATCCGAAGATCAGGCCAGCGAAATCGTACAAGATGTATTCTTAAAAATATGGCTCAACAGGGAAAAACTCAATGAAGTGAAAAATTTCGGGGCATATCTAAACCGGGTAGTAAGAAACCATTCAATAAACGTGATACGCAAATTGGCACAAGATGCCAGATCGGCAACACAGCTTAAAATTAATACTCAGGAATCTGACAATTCTACAGATAAAATACTAGATTATAATGAAAGCAATAGAATACTAACCCAGGCTATCGAAAACTTAAGCGCTCAGCAACGCACAGTATACACCCATTGTCATATAGAAGGATTGAAATATGAAGAAGCTGCAAAAAAGATGAACATTTCAAGCCGCACCGTACAGGCACACATGGGCCAAGCGTTAAAACACATACGTGAGCACTTCAACAAACACGCACTTACCTATCCGGCATTATTTGCTGTACTATTCAAATAAAATATCATTGTAAATCAGCTTATTAAATATTTATCAATTATTTTTTGATAAACCACTAAGCATTTTTTTCGCGTCAGGTGTCAGTGTAGTTAAAAGGTATAAAAACTGCCTAAACCGACAAACGATGCAAAAATCAAACGCGAGGCTTCAAGTCCTGCTGCAAAACTATTTCAATAATCTGAATACCGAAACGGAAAATGAAGAGTTATGGTCGCATATCATTGCTTCTCACAACGATCAGGAATTGATGCAACTTTTTCCCGATGCATTTAGTAACGAAATAGCGGTTCCCGAAAATGCATTGGATGCTACAAAAAAACAGACTATTTTAAACTACATCTACAATTATCAGTTATTACAAGCAAGCCATCAGCCTAAAAAGACGAGGTTGCTGCCAAAATTGATGGCAATAGCAGCAGCTGTAGCTTTGATTATTTTAGGCGTTTGGTTTTATGCCGGCAACCCAGTCGTAAATCGTAACTCAGAAATCGCGAATCAAAACGATATTAAACCCGGCAAAAACACAGCCACAATCACCTTACCTGATGGCAGCAGCGTGCAGCTAAGCGATGCGAAAACCGGAGTGGTGATTGATGCGAGTAAGATAACATATAGTGATGGAAGTACTTTGGGTTCAGAAGGGGGATCAAATTTAGGGGATACTTCTTCGCTGCGCTTGCTAAATGGAATGACAACCGTCACCACTCCCCGTGGTGGAACGTATCAGGTTGTGCTTCCTGATGGTACCAAAGTGTTTTTAAATGCAGATAGTGAGCTAGAATTCCCTGGTAAGTTTTTTGGCGGCGAACGGTTGGTGAAGCTGACCGGTGAAGCTTATTTCGTTGTTGTGCATAATTCAAAAATGCCTTTTAAAGTGGAAAGCACTGGTCAGATCGTTGAGGACATTGGTACTGAGTTTAACATCAATGCTTATGCGGACGAGCGCAGCACGAAAACTACATTGGTTGAGGGCAGTGCAAAGGTAAATGAGGTAATCCTCAAACCAAACCAGCAATCATCTCTTAATGGCACTCGTATAAAAGTAGAAAATGTTGACACAGAATTGGCTATAGCCTGGAAAAACAATCAATTTATTTTTGAACACGATGACATCCGCTACATCATGCGCATGATCTCACGCTGGTATAACGTAGAAATAGTATACCTGGGTGAATTGCCTGTAACCACATTTAGTGGCGCGGTGTCCCGTTTTGCTAATGTGTCTGAAGTATTGCGGCCACTGGAATCAACCGGACAGGTAAAATTTCAAATTGAAGGAATGAAGATTTTGGTAAGCAGATAGTACGGATATAAGAAAAACCAAATCCCTGCTGAAACAGGGACTTGGTTTACACTTGGTTCTTAATTTAATAAAACTAAACCCGCAGTGGCCTGACGCTTCAGAACAAAAGGCTCCTGCACAACCAAATATAATAAATGTATAGAAAAATAACCACAAACCTGGGTATAACAAATTCTTGTATCCGTAAAATTTGGCTAATTATGCGATTAACCACCGTAATACTAATAGCTGCCCTGATGCAGGTAAGTGCTGCCGGCCTTGCACAGAAGATTACTATTTCAAAAAAACAAGCAGACTTACGGGCCGTACTAAAAGCGCTAAGGACTCAGAGTGGCTATAACTTTGTGTATGCGGACAATGTGCTCTCTCAAGCTAAGCCCGTTGACATCTCTGTGAAAGCTGCCGACTTTAAAGATGTTTTAGCGCAAATATTTGCTAATCAGCCTTTAACTTATAAGATTGATAATAACGTTATCATTGTTCAAATAAAGCCAACTGTACTGACGCAACCTGGTAGAAAAAATATTAGAGTTTCAGGTGTGATCACTGATGAAGAGGGGAATCCATTGCAGAGCGCAGGCATAAGAGTGAAAGGGGGAGATAAGAAAGCCGTTGCTGATAAGGATGGGCGCTATAGTATAGAGGTTCCGGATGATGTAATACTGGTATTTACCCACCTGGGTTTTGATGATCAGGAGATGCGGGTTGAAGGAAGGCAAACCATTAATATTAAACTAAAACCACAGATCAGCAAACTGGATGAGGTTTTAGTGGTTGGATATGGATCCGTACGAAAAGTTGATATTACAGGTTCTGTTGCTCAGGTAAATATTCGCGATATGGCTAAAGCCCCGGTGTCTTCTATAGAACAAGCATTGGCTGGGCGTGTGGCTGGTTTAAATGTCTCTGCCAGTCAGGGACAGCCGGGAGAAGAGGGGATAAATATACGTATCAGAGGAGTGGGGTCTATCACACAGGATGCGTCTCCTTTGTATGTCATTGATGGATTTGCAACAGAGAACTTTGATCTTTCTATGTTGAACCCTGACGATATAGAATCCATAAACGTGCTCAAAGATGCTTCCGGAACCGCGATCTACGGATCCAGAGGTGCAAACGGTGTCATTGTTGTGGAAACAAAAAAGGGGAAAGTGGGCAAACCCAATTTGAATTATTCAGGGTCCTACGGTTTCCAGGATGTGACTAAAAGAGTTGAGGTGTTAAGTCCTTATGAGTTTGTTAAATTGGAAAATGAGCGTGATTCGGTAACTGCTAAGACGCTGTATCTCCCAGACGGTGTAACCTATGATTCCTATAAAAATCTGGAAGGGATCAACTGGCAAGATCAGTTCTTCAGACAAGGCGTAACCAATATTCACAATTTATCATTGCGGGGTGGAAATAAAGATACCAAGTACGCCATTTCAGGATCCTTGTTTGAAACCGGCTCTGTGGTAGTGAATACGGGTTTGAAGAAGCAGCAGGGACGTGTAACTGTAGATCAGAACGTCAGCAACAAATTGAGAGCTGGCATGAGTACAAATTATACACATACGCAGACGTATGGCCAAATTGCTTCTTCTATAAAAGATGGCTATGCGTCGAGTGCGCTTCTTTATTCAGTATGGGGATACAGACCAGTTAACGCTGGATATTTAACAGGTGACATAGACTTGGAAGAAGAGCTTTTTGATGAAGATGTAACCAGCACTACAGATTATCGCTTCAACCCAGTGGAGTCTGCAAAGAATGTTTACAGAAATAAAGATAACAATAACCTGGTTGCTAATGGGTATTTTACTTATGATATCACTAAAAACCTGGTCTTCAAATCTACCGGCGCCATTAACCTTAATACCATTCAATTGGGTACGTTCTATAATTCCGGTACGAGCGAAGGTAGCCCCATAAGCCCTAGAAACAACTATGGACAGTGGGGTGCAATGGCCTATAGCAGTCGTACCACTTGGTCTAACGAAAATACCCTTACCTATAGCAAGGTGAACAAAACCAATTCGTTTACTGTATTGGGTGGTTTTAGTTTCCAGAGGGAAGGCAACAAAGGAAATAACTATACTGCGATTAAAGTTCCCAATGAGACTTTGGGCATAGACGGATTAGGGCAAGGTACACCGCTAGCGGTAGGCTCTTTCGGTACCTATAACACCCTGCAATCTTATTTCAGCAGAGTGAATTATGGGTATCAATCCAGATATCTGTTCACAGCAACATTCAGGGCAGACGGGTCGTCTAAATTTCCGAATAGCAAATGGGGTTACTTTCCATCAGGAGCTTTCGCCTGGAAAATGAAGGAAGAATCCTTTCTTAAGGGAATTGAAATCATCACAGAAGCCAAATTACGTTTGAGTTACGGCCTAACGGGCAACAACAGAGTAGGGGATTTTTCTGCGCTTTCACCAATCAGCGTAGACAACTCTACTGGTTATTCTTTCGGGAATGAGGTGCCAACACCAGCGGCAATACCAGATATCGGGAACCCCACACTAAGATGGGAAACAACAGCTCAGCTTAATTTAGGATATGACCTTTCGTTATTAAAGAATAGAATTGAGCTGGTTGTAGATGTATATAGAAAAAAGACGGACAATCTTCTGCTGTTGGCCAACATGTCCCCGAGTTCAGGTTATGCCCGTGCCTACAAAAACGTAGGTAAATTAAAGAATGAGGGATTGGAATTTACCTTGAATACGGTGAATATCAATAAGCATGATTTTGCCTGGCGGAGTAATTTCAATATCAGCTTCAACCGAAATACCATTTTACAGTTGGCTGATGAAGAGGAGCGTTTATTGAGTAGTATCTCACCCAGATGGCAGTCCGGATATGCTGACCCGGTATTGTATAGCGCCGCTATAGGTCATTCAGTAGGTAATTTCGTTGGGTACATCTTTGATGGGATTTATCAATATGAAGATTTTTATCAATTGCCAAATGGCGGTTATCGCCTCCAAAATTCTGTGCCGACAAACGGCATGGCCAGAGAGGTCATCAAACCAGGATATATCCGCTATAAAGATCTGAACAATGACGGAATTATCACAGCGGCAGATCAAACCATTATCGGCAGGGGTTTACCTATTCATACTGGTGGTTTTTCTAACAATTTTACATATAAAAACTTAAGTCTGAATGTGTTCTTGCAATGGTCTTATGGCAATGATGTGTATAACGCAAACAAACTTATTTTTGAAGCAAAAGCATACAGCATGCTGAATCAATATGCGAGTTATGCGAATCGTTGGTCGCCTACAAATCCGAGTACGACCATACCCGTTGTAGGAGGGGTTCCGGAGGGGTATTATTCGACCAGGGAATTGGAAGATGCTTCCTATTTAAGGTTGAAAACTGTGGAATTAGCTTACAGCATACCAGCGAATTACTTGAAAAAATTAGGACTTAAAGAGCTCATGCTGACAGCTTCCGCACAGAATCTGGTTACATGGACCAACTATTCAGGTATGGATCCGGAAGTGTCCACGCGCAACTCCATCTTAACTCCAGGATTTGACTATTCCGCATTCCCTATTGCGAAAACATTAGTTTTTGGACTAAAGGCTTCATTATAAACCAAAATATATTATGGAAAAGAAATTATATATCTGTACTGTTGTAGCCCTGGTTTGTATGGTTACATCTTGCTCTAAATTTTTAGATACCGTACCAAAGGATACGGTCACCAATTTAAATTATTACGAGACAGAACAACAGCTCAATTCAGCATTGGCTGGGGTGTTTCAGACATTAACCAAAATTTATGCGCACAGCTTTCAGGGGGTGATGTCATTGGATGGAGATGAAGGTTTTTATAACCGTTCTGCACAGAATACGGGCATTGCTGTCAACTTAGTTACCACTTCCGAAAGTAACGTTACTACCGTATGGACCGCACTTTATAATGGAATAGAAAGAGCGAACCTATTGCTCGCCAACATCAATAAGCCTGCAATGACTGAAGCAAATCGGGCGGTCATTAAAGGAGAAGCTTTGTTTTTAAGATCGTACTTTTACTTTTTACTGGTCAGTTACTGGGGAGATGTGCCTTTGCTGCTGGAACCTACCTCTTCTGTTGCACAAACAAATAATCCCAGAACACCTTCAAAAGAAGTATACGAGCAGATCATCAGAGATATGACCGAAGCGGAAAGTTTGGTCCCTGGTGTAGGACAGGTTACCAACGCTGGTCACATCAATAAATCTGCTGTACGAGGCTTATTGGCCAGAGTATGTTTATATATGGCAGGAGATCCTGTAAAGGATGTATCTAAATATGAGATGGCCAAAATTTGGGCGAAAAAGGTGATTGATGACGGATTTCATAGCCTTAACCCGGATTACAGGCAAGTATTCATCAATATGAGCCAGGATAAATATGACCTTAAAGAAAGTATTTGGGAGGTTGAGTTTTACGGTTATAGCTCAGATGGTTTCAATGCTACCGGGAAAGTTGGCATTCATTATGGCGTTTCTCACGGTGGTCAAGATCCAAATTATGGTTACTGCTACGGATATGTAGCGGCCACACCAAAGTTATATTTTTCCTATTCAAAAGGTGATCTGAGAAGGGACTGGAACATCGCTCCATACACTTTGTCTTCGACCAATCCCGCCACTAAAACGTATCTGCCTACCTATCCTACAGCCATGCAGGCAAGTCAACGAAACTCAGCTAAATGGAAAAGGGAGTATGAAACCGTGTATCCAAAGGAGCAGGGTGGTAATGCGGTCAATTATCCGCTGCTGCGATACGCAGATGTGTTGCTGATGTATGCAGAAGCAGTAGCAAGCCAAAATGGAACCGTACCAGCTCAGGATGTACTGGACCAGACTGTGAATCAAGTGAGAAGAAGAGCTTTTGGAAACCTATTGCCAAATAGAGAATTGATTGATACCATTACCATTTCGACTGCAGGTTCAGGGTATACGTCAGCGCCGGCGGTTACAATTTCTGGTGGTGGCGGTGCAGGTGGCGCTGCTGTAGCAACAGTTGCAACGAGCGGAACCAGAGCGGTAACCGCGATTTATTTGGAGAATAGGGGTGGTAATTATAATTCAACACCAACCCTGACTATTGGTGAATCCTGGATGCCAAATGTCTTATACGCTGCAGGTAAACAAGTTTATAATGATAATAAGCTGTATACAGTGACTACAGCAGGTATAACAACCACCACGCCGCCAACACAAGCCTCTGGAGCATCTGCAGCAGCGAGTACCGGGGCTGTGTTTACGTATGCTGGTGTGCAGGCAAAAGCCACTATAACCCTGACCAATCTGTCTGAATTTAAGGGGGATGTAAAAACTTCTGATTTTGCTGGTTATGCCAGATTTATGGAGTTTATCAAAACAGAGCGTTCCAGAGAATTGGCATTTGAGGCCATGAGGAAGAGAGATTTGGTGCGCTGGGGTGATTACTACGGTGTGATGAAACAGATAGCGCTGGATTTTGCTCCTCTGGGATCAAGGGCCTTCGGTGGAAAAGCAGGAGTAAATACCTCAGAGAGAGATGTTTTATGGCCTATCCCGGATGCTGAAACTACAGTCAATAAGGCAATCGGTCAGAATCCAGGCTGGTAATTGTTATTCATTTTTACTATTTATTGATAATCTAATGAACACATATTTCAAATATTATTTAATACTGATATCGGTTGTTTTATTTTCTTGTGAGAAATATCAGCTTGATAATCCCGCATTAGAGGTTACAGCTGATAAAACTACGATTAAAGCTGGCGAGTCTGTCACTTTCAAATTTGAAGGGAGCCCTCAGATGCTGTCCTTTTATTCAGGAGAATTCCTGAAGGACTATAACTATGTCACAAATTCCAGAGAATTAAAAAATTGTTATTTGTCCTTCTCAAGTGCTACGGTAGCCTCTATACAACAGGCCGATCAATTGGCTGTGCTGGTATCTTCTGATTTTGATGGTAAATATGCGATTGCCAACATCAAGGCTGCTACCTGGGTGGACATCACCAACCGGTTTGCACTTGCAAAGAATGCCACAGTAACGGCCTCGACGGAAGTTGATATCATGGATCTTGCCGTTGCAGGAAAACCATTATATCTGGCCTTTAGATATATTACCAAGCCTCAGACAGAATTTTTAGCCGCCAATGATTGGAATATCACTGCTGTATTGGTGAAAAGTAAATTTGACGATGAAGAGGTCACGCTAATGGACTATGGTTCAGGTAGTAATTTTTCTGTGTTTTCTTACGGAAACAAACAAGCAGGCAGATCACTTGTAAACGCGACCACGATTCAGTTCAAAGGAAATGCAACTGCGGCAATTAAGGAAGAATATACAGAAGACTGGGGAATTAGCAGGGCTATCTATATCAACCCTAACGACCTGGGGAAAGATAAAGCAACAGCGCTTAAATTGTTTAGAGAAGCAAAAAAGGAAAGTTACATCTATACCTATAGTGAAGCCGGCACCTATACCGCCACTTTCATAGGTGAAACAAATAATGTTTATGGAAATAGAAAGGTAGTTAGGCAAATAGAAATTACCGTTACCGACTAGGATGCTTTCACACCTGACCAAAAGAATGATGAAAACTATTTTTTTAGCCATTACGCTTTTAATAACGACACTCAGTTTACAGGCACAATGTAAGGTTGATGTACATAAAGAAATCGAATTTGCTAAAGCACAATATGAATTTCCTGCTAAAACACTCGGTAGGCTCAAAGCCTTATCAATCAGAGGTAAATACACCCATTATTTACGCAGATTATTATTACCTGGAGGCATTATTAAGGTATAGCAAACTATTAAAGTAATCTAAAAAAGAAATCAAATATATGACTCACATCAATCGCAAAGACTTCCTGAAGCAGACGCTTGCTTTCGCCGGTTTCCTGGCGGCCATTCCGGCTTTAGCAAGTGATCGCAAAAGCAATAAAACGATTCTGTTACGTTCTTCATGGCAAGTTGAAAATATCGGTGATATAGCGCATACACCAGGTGTGCTGGCCCTCATTGAGAAATACCTGCCGCATGTGAATGTTCGCCTCTGGCCCGATAGCGTAAAGTCCGGTGTGGAAGAAATGCTTATGGACAGGTTTCCTAAATTGAAGATCTTAAAATCAGAGGAAGACAAACAAAAAGCCATATTGGAGTGCGACTTTTTTCTTCACGGATCGGGACCTTCCCTGGTCGGTAGAAATGAGATGATCCTTTGGAAAAAGAAGACAGGAAAGCCATATGGAATCTACGGAATTACCTTCCCCGGCAATTATGGCTTTCAGGCACAGGATAGAAATTACAACCCGTTGGATTTAGAACTGATCAATACTGCATCTTTTGCGTATTTCAGGGATTCCGTATCGCTGGAATTTGCGAAGCAAATAGGTGCAAAGTGCCCCGTTATGGGGTTTTGTCCGGACGGCGCCTTTGCGGTAGATGTAAGAAATGATAAAGCTGCTGATTTATTTCTGAAGGAACATGCACTGGAGACAGGGAAATTTGTCTGCGTAATTCCCCAGCTTAGGTTTTCTCCATGGTGGGAGATTCCATCAAAGCAATTGCCCGTAAACGAAAAGAAACATGCATGGAATGAAAAGATGAAGGAGCATGACAATCGGCCGATTCGAAATGCGATCATTGAAGTGGTGAGACAAACGGCTCTTAAAGTGTTAATTGTTCCGGAAAATGAAACGCAAATCCGTATAGGCAAGGAAATGCTGTATGATCCACTGCCAGAGGATGTTAAGCCCAGGGTTATCTGGCGCGATAGCTATTGGCTTACAGACGAAGCGGTGAGTACATACGTCCGTTCTGCAGGGTTATTTGGGCTCGAAATGCATTCACCAATTATGTGTATAGCCCTGGGTGTACCGGCTATCGTTTGCCGCTTTACCGAGCAAACATCTAAAGGATATATGTGGCAGGACATTGGGTTAAAAGAGTGGCTGTTCGATATGGATACCAAAACTGATGTCGATAGGATTGTTCCTACTGTGCTTGACATGGTGAAAAATCCTGCAGCCTCAAAAGAAAAAGTAAAGAAAGCCCAGAAACTGGTAGCTCAATACCAAAGGGATACAATGAAGATTTTAGGAGAATCTTTAAAGGGTTAACCGTAAAAGAAATGAAAAAAGCACATTTTAAATCAGCTTATTATACGCACTTGTTGCTAACGGCTAAAATTATTGTTATTACCGGTCTTTTAACTTTTAAGATTTCGGTATCAATTGCTCAAACGGCTCCTTTTCCGCTCAGACCTATTGATGAAAAACGCGTCCAGGAGATTGAAAAAATGCTGTTGGACAAACCATCAGGTTTCGGCGAGCCTTATAATAAGCGTAAAGTTTGGAACAGCCTCTTAAAATCAGGTAATTACGACCAATTTTTACAGGCAATGAAGAATTATAGCTTTCCTTCTTTTAGTAAAGACGATTATTTCTCTCTATCAAACGGTAGTGCCTCTTCTTCAAACGCAGGTTTGACAATGATGCGAAAAAGGGCAGAAGGCTTGGCAAAAGTAACCTGGGCCGAATGCTTGCAAAACGAAGGGAAGTATACCCGAATGGTAGAAGAGGGCTTACGTGATATTATTAACCAAAAATCCTGGGTATCGCCCCGTGTCGATTATGATTTTAAGAATTATAATGGTGTGGAGTATTCTGTAGATCTAACCTCTTCATTATATGCTCATACCATTGCCCAAACGCTTTATATGATGGGAAATAAGATAAGCCCAAAATTAAGAAAAGAGGCTATGGATGCTTTATATACAAGAATATTCAATCCAATACATCGCAAAATTAGCACACAGAATGATAATAAAGAAAACCATTTTCTAATTGCGGACAACAACTGGAATCATGTCTGTTTGGCCGGATTGGTGGGAGCAGCGCTTACGGTAATCGAAGATAAACATGAGCGAGCAGTATTTACATACATTGGGGAATATTATTCCAGGAATGGATTAGCAGGATTTAATGATGATGGATATTGTGGAGAAGGCGTAATTTATTACAACTACGGATTTGGACATTATATTTTATTGCGGGAAAGTATTTGGCAGGCTACGGGAGGAAAGATTGATCTTTTTGACGACCCAAAAGTTCAGAAGATTGCTCGTTATGCGCCGAATATTGAGATTATAAACGGAGTATATCCTGCTATTTCAGATTGTCGGGAAGGGGCAAAGCCTGATGAGGCGATGATGATTTATCTCAACAGGAGTTTAGGGCTAGGGATAACCCAATATGACACACTTACAAATCAAAGCGGAACTAGTGATAACCGCAAAAATGTAATGATGGCTTTTCCAAATTCTACTTTCAGCCTCCAGCCTAAAAAAAATATTGAGAAAGATGAATCAAATATCCGCTCTTTTTTTGAGCAAACAGGTGTGCTGGTGTGCAGACCCGTACCCGGCTCTTCGGCTAACATAGGTGTGGCGCTTAAAGGCGGCAATAACGGCGAATCTCATAATCATAACGATATCGGTTCGTATACAATTGTGCAGGGAAATCAAATAATGGCTGGTGACCCCGGTGTAATTCCTTATGCAAGCAATATTTTCGATCCTAAATACCGTTATACTTATAAAACAGTTGGATCGTATGGCCATCCGGTTCCGCTTGTTGCAGGTAAGCCGCAGCGCCCGGGTACACAAGCCAAGGCGAAAACTGTTCGTACAGACTTTAACCTGCAAAAAGATAACATCACATTAGACATTGCTTCGGCATATGAGGTACCGGGACTAAAGAAGCTTGAGCGCACTATGGATTACGACAGATCAGATGCCGGCAGAATTACATTTACAGATTCTTTTGAATATGCTAAACCTGAAGGGTTTGAAACGGCTATTTCCACTCGTTCCGAATGGAAGCAAACTTCCGATAATACGTTGTTGCTGACAAGAGAAAGTGAAAAAATGTTAGTTACCTTTTCTTCTCCGGGCAACAAGCTATTGCTAAAATCCGAAAAAATATCAGACGGCGGTACGCCTTATACACGTATTGGTATTTCTGTCTCTAAACCGGTAACCGCAGGTCAGATTATAATTACCTATAAACCGCAAAACTAACTTTATGAAAAAAACGATAGAAAAATTTCGGCTGTTTCAGTCCGGAATGGTTTGTTTACTAATTCTGACTTTTTGCTGTCAGGCTATGGCAGCTTCTGGCAAGTTTCAGAAAAGTCCGGGAACTGTTAAAGGAAAAGTTACAGATAGTAAAGGTGAAGCTTTACCCGGCGTAACCGTAAGACTGGAAGGTGTAACTACTAAAAGTCAAAGTACAGATATTAAAGGTGCTTTTATATTTAACAATGTTGAAGCCGGTACTTATAACCTGGTATTTAACTATATAGGTTATAAAACAGTAAGTAAAAAAGTTAGCCTTGCAGATGGAGCTGAAAGCTTACAAAATGTTGTGCTAACAGAAGAAAGCAGTGGCCTTAACGAAGTGGTTGTAATCGGTTATGGAACTGTAAAAAAAGCAGATCTTACCGGTTCTGTTTCACGCGTATCTGCTGAAGATATCAATGCTACACCGATTGTTGCACTTGATCGTGCCTTACAGGGCAGAGTAACTGGTGTAAATGTTACTACTAATTCTGGTAAACCGGGGAGTGGAACCACTATTCGTATTCGTGGAGCCGGATCTATAAATGCCGGAAATAACCCATTATATGTAGTGGATGGTCTTCCGGTTTCGGATTTGAACACCATCAACCCGGGAGACATCGAAACAATTGATATTTTAAAAGATGCTTCTTCTACAGCTATTTATGGCTCGAGGGGGAATAACGGTGTGGTAATAGTAACCACCAAAAGAGGTAAATCAGGAAAGGCCACTTTAAGTTATGATGGATATTATGGCAGCCAAAGTGCGCTTCGAACAATACCTATGCTCAATGCAGTACAATTTGCAGAGATGGTAAATGAAGCAAGAGTCAATGCCAACCAACCTATTTATTTCGATGGCTCTGCTGAAGATAGGCCATTGGTATCATCGCTTTCTGAAGGAACCAACTGGCAAAACGAAGTTTTCCAAAAGGCTGCACCTATGCAAAACCATCAGTTAAGTGTTACAGGAGGCAGCGATCAGGTTCGTTATGCCATTTCGGGTGGATACTATGCTCAGGATGGAATAATAAAGGGTTCTGATTTTAATCGGTACTCATTGAAAGCGAATGTAGATGGCAACGTAAACAGCTGGTTAAAAGCAGGCGTTAATCTATACAGTGCTTATACTAATGGTAATAATGCCAGAACAGAAGTTAACGGAAATGCCGGTGGAGGTGTAGTTAGTGCAGCTTTAAATTATTCACCAACATTCCCTGTATACAATTCCGCAGGAACTTATTATACAAATACGGGATCAATAAATGGTTATGCGGTAGATAATCCTGTAGCTCTGGTAAATGAATGGACTGACAGGGATAGAGGTGTGCGTGTTTTGGCGAATACATTTTTAGAGTTTAAAATATTAAACGGCTTAACCTTTAAAACCACTTTAGGTTCGGATATTAGTTCAGTAAAATCAAACGGGTATGCTACCCGCTTTTTAACAGCTGGTACGGGCAATGGCTCCGCATCAGTGAGTAACAATCAGGTAGTTAGCTGGCTGAATGAAAATACCTTAAATTATAGCAAAATTTTTGCAGCTAAACATAGCTTCAATGCTGTTGCCGGATATACCAGCCAGGCATGGGAGCGTGAAAATTTTACTGCTAATGCCAAAGGTTTCGTTAATGATTTTGCCTTATACAATAACTTAGGTACAGGTACAACATTAACGGCTCCAACTTCCGGTGCCTCTCAAACATCTCTTCAATCTTTTTTAGGAAGAGTGAACTATGCTTACGATAACAAATATTTGCTTACTGTTTCGGCTAGAGCAGATGGATCATCCCGGTTCGGGCCTGATAGCAGATGGGGCTATTTCCCTTCTGCAGCTTTTGCCTGGAAAATAGTAGAGGAAAACTTTATGAAAGCGCAAAAAGTGCTTTCTGATGCAAAAATTCGGATAAGCTACGGACTTGGGGGTAACCAAGATATTGGTGATTACCAGTATATTGCAACGCTTGCTTCTGGTGGTTATATCTTAGGAAATACATTATACAGCGGTACTACGAATGCCGTTCTGCCTAATTCAGATTTAAGGTGGGAAAAGAGCGCTCAGTTTGACCTTGGTGTAGACTTAGGGTTTTTCCAGAATCGGGTAAGGCTTACAGCAGATTATTATAGAAAAGAAACTTCTGATCTGTTGTTTGATGTTGGAATTAATCCAAGCTCTGGTTTTTCAACAGTATTTAAAAATATAGGTGGGGTTGAAAATAAAGGTTTTGAACTAGAGCTTAGTACCAATCTACAGAAAAGGGATTTTAATTGGGAGTCTCAATTGTCTTTTTCAACAAACAAAAGCAAAGTATTGGCACTGAATAACTTAAATGAAATAGTAGTAGGGGGTGATATCAGAGATGTTGGTAATGGGCAACTAAATGCGGCCTTATTAAAGGTGGGTGACCCAATGGGCCAGTTCTATGGGTTGGTATTTGATGGAATTTTTCAAACAGCAGAAGAGATTGCAGTCTCTGCGCAGAAATCAGCTAAACCAGGAGATGTACGTTATCGTGATTTGAACGGTGATGACCAGATCACATCTGATACCAAAGACAGAGCGGCGATTGGAAATGCAAATCCTAATTTTTTTGGCGGATTGAATAATACTTTCACCTGGAAAAATATAGATCTTAATGTATTTCTACAGGGTTCTTATGGTAATGATATCTTGAATGTTGCCCGCTTTGATTTATTCGGACTGAATGGTTTAAGTAACAATAGCGCGGAGGTATTGAATCGCTGGACACCTACAAATCCAAGTAATACCATTCCAAGAGCTAATGCATTAGGTACAAACAGAACAGTATCATCCTTCCTGGTTGAAGACGGCAGTTATTTGAGATTGAAAAATGTATCTCTTGGATATAAATTTACGTCGGATGTATTAAAAAGAGCTGGTATAGGTTCGGCAAGAGTTTATGTGTCTGCACAAAACCTTGCTACTATAACCAATTACTCAGGGTTTGATCCCGATGTAAATCGTTTAGGTAGTGGAAGTGGCTCCACACCAGGAGTAGACTATGGAGTCTATCCTTCATCCAAAACCTTCTTATTGGGTTTAAACTTTACCTTTTAAATGTAAAAAAATGAAAACTAAAATAATTGTATACTTCTCATTGATAATAACGTTGACCAGTTGTAAAAAACTGGATCTTGTTCCTGTCAATAACTTGACACGAAATACCTATTATAAAACACCAGAAGATGCGAAGGCTGCTATAGGATCCGCTTATGCACAGGTAAGTGCTATTTATAGAGGTGGCGATTTTATGTTTATAGATTTGGCAACCACAGACGATGGTGCAACTTTTGCAGGTATTGGAGACCGTGTGCCACTCTGGAATTATAAAATTACTCCTGAAAATCAATTTATCAATCAATATAATACTTCATACCAAACTATTCAAAGAAGTAATATTGTGATTGAGCATATTCCGCTTATTCCTTTGAGTGATGCACTAAAGGCACAATATGTAGCTGAAGCAAAATTTATTCGTGCACTTAGTTATTTTAATTTGGTTCGCATGTATGGAGGTGTTCCATTGGTAACAGCAGAAACTAAATCACTGGATATAGATGTACCAAGAGCAAGTGTTGATGAGGTATATGCCCTTATTGAACAAGACCTTAAGGATGCAGAAGTAGTATTGCCGGTTTCTTTTCCTGCTGCAGACCAGGGTCGTGCTACAAGAGGTGCGGCGAAAGGCTTGCTTGCCAAGGTTTATTTAACTCGCGCAGGAACAACTGCCGGTTCACCTTATTGGGCATTGGCGACTTCAAAAGCTAAAGAAGTGATGGATTTAAATAGCTATGATCTTTGGGCAAATTATGCGGATGCATTTTCTTTAGCCAATAAGGGTGGCAAAGAATTTGTTTTTGAGATTCAAAGTAAAACGGACGTATTGGGTTCTACCATGGGGAGATTATACGGAGTTCGCTCACTTCCCTACGCAGGTGGTGCCGGAGCTGGAACTTGCCGGGTGACTCCCAGTTTGTTTAATTCATATGAAAGTGCTGATACAAGAAGGGCTGTAAATGCCCCAACTACTTATACTTTCGGTAGTACTACATATACGCTTTCAGCCACAACTACTGATGTAACCAGAGCGGTTCCTTTTGCTAAATACCTGGATCTAACATCAACTACAGGAATAGGGGGCAAAAGTTTTCCGTATATGCGATATTCAGAAATTTTGCTGATCTATGCGGAAGCGCTGAATGAAGTAAATACAGGTCCAAATACAGAAGCATATAATGCTTATAAAAAAGTGCATGACCGTGCGGGTTTAACTACACCTTTACTGAACACTTTTGCTTATCAAACTTTTAAAAATGCTGTTTGGCTGGAAAGAAGGCTTGAATTTCCTGCCGAGATTCAAAGAAGGTTTGACCTTGTAAGAACAGGTCGCCTGATTAGTGCCGTACAATCCGAGATTTCATTCGGTCGTGTTCTCGAGATTCAGCCTTTTCACTATCTATTACCAATACCACAAGCTGTAATTAATTCAAGCCCTTCTGTAACACAGAATCCGGGATATTAATTAATAAATACATCAGAGCGTTTAGCAGCAGATCAATTAAAAAAGAATTTAAGACATGGATTTTTTAAATGGGGTTAACGCCCTCACTTTAGTTTTTATCGCCTTATTGGTATTTGCTATTGCTTATAGATTTTACGGGATTTTCCTGGCCAATAAAGTATTAAAGCTCAATGCTGCAAACGTAACCCCTGCAATAGAATTTTCAGATGGAAAAGATTATGTGGCCACCAACAGGACTGTACTGTTTGGCCATCATTTTGCAGCCATAGCAGCCGCCGGACCTTTGGTAGGCCCGGTGCTGGCAGCCCAGTTTGGTTACCTGCCGGGAACACTATGGATTTTGATAGGCTGCGTGTTGGGAGGCGGGGTGCATGATATGGTGGTACTCTTTGCATCAGTAAGACATAAAGGAGAAAGCCTGGCTACCATAGCAGGAAAAGAGATCGGTACAGGTACCGGTTTAATCGCAGGAATAGCCATCCTTTTTATCCTTATCCTTACCCTGGCGGGTCTTTCTTTAGCTTGTATCAGCGCTATGCATGAAGCTTCCTGGTCTTTGTTTACCGTAATTGCAACCATGCCCATTGCCCTGATCATGGGGTTAATCATGCGCTACCGGAAAGACAGCGTTATCCTGGCAAGTATTTTCGGGGGGATCATGCTGATCGCCTCTATAGTGGGAGGTCATGAGCTGATGCAGATCCCTGCCATTAGCCATATTTTTCACTGGAAGATAGAAACCATATCCATAGCGATAACAGTATATGGCTTTTTAGCATCCGTATTGCCTGTTTGGTTATTATTAGTTCCAAGAGATTACCTATCTACCTATTTAAAGATAGGAACTATCCTTATGCTGACAATAGGAGTGATATTTGTACATCCAAGACTGCAAATGCCTGCACTTACCCAATTCGTGAGCGGTGGCGGTCCGGTTATTGGCGGTCCTGTATTGCCTTTTATTTTTATCGTAATTGCCTGCGGAGCGATCTCTGGTTTTCACGCCATTATTGCCACAGGAACAACTCCAAAAATGCTGGCCAACGAAAAGGAAATCCTATTTGTAGGCTACGGAGCCATGCTGGTGGAAGGCTTTGTGGCATTGATGGCCTTGATAGCAGCCTGTACTTTAGTTCCTGGAGATTATTTCGCCATCAATACCCCAAAAGAGATGTATGAAAGTTTCATTGCCCAAAATCCAAATTTAAAGGCAGTAGACTTAGCCTATTTTAGTGAGAAGATAGGCGTAGAGCTGCAGGGAAGGACTGGCGGGGCAGTATCCCTTGCAGTAGGTATGGCCCATATATTTAATAAAATACCTTATATGGATGATGTGATGGCCTATTGGTACAATTTCGCCATCATGTTTGAAGCGGTATTTATACTGACAGCAATTGATGCAGGCACACGGGTAGGCAGGTTCTTCTTACAGGAGATGATAGGAAGGGTAATCCCCAGGTTCAATGATAAGAACTGGATGCCGGGGATCATCATCAGCAGTTTGCTGTTCACCTTTTCCTGGGGCTACCTGGTGTATACAGGGAACGTAAGCAGTATCTGGCCATTGTTCGGGATCAGCAACCAATTGCTGGCAGCATGCGGCCTTATTGTTTGTACCACCATGCTCATCCGTATGAACAGGAAGAAGTACGCCCTTTGTGCTGCTATACCCGGGGTGTTCATGGCGCTTATCACCTTCTGGGCGGGCTATGAGCAGGTGGTGAATATGTACATGCCTAAAGGCCAATATCTACTGGCTTTCCTGGCCTGCATAGCCATGGTGCTGATGTTCATCGTGTTTGTGAACACTTTTAAAAGATGGTATCAATTGTCGAAAATGAAAGCAGATAAGGTGGATTATTATGGAGCTACGGTAAAGGAGTTGGTGGAACGGTAAGTATTATAACAGGATCTAAAATAGACTATAACCAAATATATAACCATTATGAAATTAACATTTACTAAGCAACTAAAAATGCCTTTGTTGGCCTTTGTTTTTTTATTGATGGGCGTTTTACATGCTCAAGCGCAATTTGTACATCCGGGGATACTGTTCAACGCTGCTGGCCTGGCCAGGATAAAGAAAGATGCAACTACGGAACGGCAGCCATGGGCAGCGACATATGCTAAGATGCTTGCCTATAACGATATAAACTATGTGCAGAAACGTGTTTATGCCGATGTTCGCAGACAATCAGGAGAGGACATCAGTGATGCGTCAAATGCACTGTCTTCCCAAAGTCAGATAGCTTATAGGTGTGCAATTCTGTGGACAATTACAGGAAACCCTCAATATGCAACTATTTCAAAAAAAATATTGAAGAACTGGTCAGATACCTTGCGGACTTTTAGCGGGAACGGTGCCAAGTTAGCTGCATCGTGGTTTGGTTTTGGTTTTGTTAATGCTGCGGAAATTCTGCGATATACAAACTCAGGCTGGAGCGCGGCAGATATACTGAAAGCGGAAGGTATGTTCAGGAATGTTTTTTTTCCGGTAATTGAACATTTCCAGGTAGGGCCTGCGGGGAATTGGAGTGCGGCCATTTCCAAAACTATGATGGCAATAGGAGTTTTTATAAATGACCGAGGCATTTACAACAGAGGGCTCAGTTTTTTGAAGGCAAAGCCAGGGGATGGCACTGCTTATGATACTTTTTCTGGAACACTGTACAATTACATTTCCGGTACTACCGGCCAGTGTTATGAAAGTGGTCGCGATCAGAACCATACCCAAATGGGCATAGGGGCATTAGCGGAAGCTTGCGAAATGGGGTATAACCAAAAAGAAACGGAGGATCTTTTTGGTTTGTATTCAAACAGGTTATTGTTAGGAACCGAATATACCGCTGAATATAATTTAGGTTATAGCGTACCCTATACACCAAATTATTATGGAGATGTAATTTCTCCCGATGAAAGGGGAGAGTTTCTTCCATTTTATGAATTGGTTTACAATCATTATGTAAACAGAAAAGGGATGTCTGGAACTCCGGTTAAATTTACCACAATGGTTGTGGAAAAAATAAGGCAAGACAAGGGAGGAGAAAGTGGTATGGCGATATTATTAGGCTACGGATCATTTTTGTTTAATGAATATGCAGGATTTAAATATGTTCCTGCTGCGGGTGATTATCGGACAACAGGATTGAGTAGCAGTATGGGTACCCCAGCACAGTTTGAAGTTTTTACAAACGGAAATTGGGTACCAGCGACAACCGCCATTGGAGCAGAAACTAATTTGTTAGTAAGAAATGGGCAAAGTGCAGTTGTAGCAGGTAATAGAAATTTAAAGAATCTGATAGTTGGAGAGGGGAATGGAGCTGTTTTAAGGGCAAAGATCAATGCAAATGCAGTATCAGCATTAACCATTGTAGAGCCAGGTAATTTAAGCACTATTCCTGCGCTATCTTTTGTTAACGGTGGACAAGCTACAGGCTCTACCAGTGCTGTTGCAACTATCACAAAAGTAAAAGTAACAGGTGCAGATATAAATAATCAGGGTTCTGGCTATACTTCTGCCAGTGTTACTTTTAGCGGCGGTGGCGGAAGCGGAGCAGTGGCCACACCAACATTGAGTGGTGGTAAAATTGTGAATATTGTTATAACCGATTCAGGATCGAACTATACTTCCATACCAACTATGTCTATTATAGGAAATGGTACAGGAGCAGCTGTTTCGGCAAAAGTTGGTATTACAGAGGTAAGCATTGGTAGCGGAGGGACGGGCTATACCATAGCACCAACAGTTATAGCAGGGACCTTTCTGAAAGTGAGCGACGGAATTGCTTTAAGTGTATCAACTGATGTGTTTTTTCAAAGAGGATCATCTGTGTATACCGGGGGAGCTTCTACAGGTATATTGAATATCAGGGGCAACCTGATAGCAGAAGATACAGTTAATTGTATCTCTGTAGCTCATGATAATACCATGTCATCACTTACAGTAAATTTCACTAGTGGTTCTGATAATATCGGGTTCATGGGCGGAAATGTTACTTTTAACGCACTGGGTGTTACAGCTGGGAATACCCATAAACTGAAGCTAGGTGCCGTAATGAATATTGCAGGCGCTATTACACTAAACGGTACCGGCATAATTGATGCAACTAATGGCACTATAGGTTTTGTAAATGTTTCTCCTTCTACATCGACACTGAGAACCGTTGCAGCCAATACTTTTAAAGATGCAACGCTCAATAAAATGATAGTCAATTCAACCAATGGAGTTACACTGAACCAGGTGCTGACGATAGGAAAACTGGATATGCAGAAGGGATTGCTGAATATTCCGGAAACTTCAGAGGTTACTGTTTCAAGTGTTTCAGGCGGAAGCAACACTTCCTATATCAACACCAAGTCGTCAGCAAGTTCCAGTGCAATTGCGAAAGTTAAAGTAACCGGATTAACAACTGCTCAGGGAGATATTCCTTTAGGAAACGGCGGAAATTATCTGCCTGTACGCATTACCCCACCCTCAGAAACTGCATTCAACTTTACAATGAGTGTACTTACGGGCCTTACAGCTAATGGTTTGCCAAATGGCGGTGTAGTTGCAGACAAGAGCCAGTTTGTAAATGCGTCATACCATGTTATCCGTACAAGCGGAGAAGGAGATTATACGTTTCGTGTTGGCTTTCCTGCAAGTCTGAAAGGCAGTGGTTTTACCCCGTCATCTCCTTTCGGTATTTCAAAATATAATGGAAGCAGTTGGTTACCTGTGACAGGCAGTGGTGATTATGTACTAAATACCGCTACCGCTACTTTTGATACCAATGGCTTACGCCACCGGGTACAGATAGGTGGGGCTCTGCCATTGAATTTTGTAACAGCTACCAATGCCAGCGGCAGTACAGAAAGCAAAGCTACTAACTTAATCGTGCAGGAAGATTTTGCAAAGGTCAAGGCAACTAATATCATGTCTCCGAACGGTGATGGGATAAACGACAAATGGGTGATCGATAACATAGACCTCTATCCAAATAACGAAGTAAAGGTATTTGACAAAGCCGGGCGTTTCATTTATGGTAAAAAAGGTTATGACAACAGTTGGGAAGGCACCTTAAATGGAGTGCCACTGGCTGAAGGCACCTATTACTATATCATAGATTTTGGAACGAGCAGGCTACGTTTCAGAGGTTTCATTACCATTACCAGGCCAGAGTAAACAGAGATGAAAACGATATATAAAACCTTAGTACTGATTACGATTAGCATAATCATTACTACCTCGGTAAAAGCACAGTTGAATCCTTTATCCTCCCAGTACTATACCAATCAATACCTGATCAATCCGGCCTTTGCCGGGGCGGGTGAGGGTTTAAAGCTGAATGGTGCTTACCGTAAGCTATTGAGCAATGTACCTGGGTCGCCTTTAACCCAAAACCTGACGGTCGATTATGGCTTTAACAAAGTTGGACTGGGTTTAACGGCAAACAACGAAAGTGCGGGTTTGCAAAGGCAGACCAGGGTAGTGGGCAGTTATGCCTATCACCTGAAGCTGAATGACAACGACCATCAGTTGCACTTTGGGGTATCAATGGGTCTTATGAGCCAGCGCTTAGAAAATGCCGATATTTATGGCAATCCCAATGATCCGGCAGTAGGGCAGTACAATGACCGTAAAACTTACCTGGACGGAGATTTTGGAGTAGCTTATACTTCAGATAAGCTGACCATCCAGGCGGCCATCCCCAACCTGAAAAGTGTATTGAAAAAGGATGTGATCAAGCTGGCCGATGTTGCTACCTTTTATACTTCAGTAAGTTATAAAATCGGGATCAGCGAAGGTGCCGAAGGTATGGATGCAGAGCCAAAGGTAGCCTACAGGGGGGCGAAAGGTTTTGACAACATCTGGGATGCGGGTGCGCAGTTTGGTATTGCCAACAAGCAGGTGTTTTTGCTGGCGATGTACCATAGTACCAGGAATGCGACATTTGGTTTGGGTATGGACTTTAGAAAGAAATACCTGATCAGCGGAACCTATACCACACAGACCTCTGCTTTAAGCAGCTATACCAATGGCAGTTTTGAACTCAACCTGAGACTGAGTCTGAGTAAATAAATGGATAAATTGAATAGGGTCTTATCCGTATATAGCTATATACGGATAAGACCGGCCGTATAGCCCATTGCGGAATTGTAGAATCGCTGAGGGGAGACTTTGTCATTTCTATTGAGGGAAATAGCAATTCAGATGGCTCGAGAAACGGAGATGGCGTGTACAGGAGGATGAGGCACAAGAGGCAACCTCCTGCATGAGATTGCTTCGTACCTTGTAATGACGATCGTATTAGGAACATATCAAGAGAATCTCTGCTGTCGTCTACACAATTACCTGTGTGGTCTACTCTTCAAAAACCATGTTGTTTTTCGATATAAGTTTGCCTGTATCATTCAAAAAACGAACAGGTTATGAAAGCAAATCACCTCAGTTATATCGCGGCAATTTTCCTCATGCTGACATCTGCCTTAGCCTTCGGGCAGTACCGCATTTCAGGAACGGTAAAAGATGATAAAGGTAAAATCATTCCCGCCGCAAGTGTTTCATTAAGTCCGGCAGGAATGGCGACCAAAACCGACAGTACAGGGAATTTCAATTTAGAGGGTCTCAAAGGAAGCCAGACTTTGACGGTTTCTTCGATAGGTTACCGGTTATTTAGAAAAGAGATCAGGTCTGATTCATCAGTTCGTCTGGATGTGGTATTAAAACCAGATACCAGGACCCTTAACGAAGTGACCATTAGTGCGGGTTCTTTTGAGGCGAGCGATAAAGCCAAAGGAGCCTCACTTACCGCAATGGATGCATTTACGGTAGCCGGAAATAACGGTGACCTTGCACTGGCGCTGCGATCACTGCCCGGTGCGCAGCAGATCGGCGAAATGGACGGTCTTTTTGTGCGTGGCGGAACGGGAGAAGAAACCAAGCAGTTTATAGATGGTACGCTGCTTAAAAATCTCAATTACCCGAGGGTGCCTGGTGTGCAGCAATACGCAAGGGTGAGCCCGGTCCTGTTCAAGGGAATATTGTTCAGTTCCGGAGGTTATTCGGCGCTGTACGGACAGGCGATGAGCAGTGCGCTGATCCTGGAAAGTAATGAGCTGCCGGAAAAATCATCAGCCTATTTTGCCATCTTTCCGCCAAACTCCAATGCAGGGATCCAGCAATTGTCACCCAACAAAAAAAGCAGTTATGGGGTGACCCTGCGTTACACCAATGCATCATTTTATAATTCAGTTGTCAAACAAAAGCCCGATTATTTCAGCGGGCCGGAATACATCGAGGGTGATGCGAATTTCAGGATAAAAACAGGAAAGACGGGTATGGTTAAATTTTATACCAACTGGAACGTCAGTGATGTTGGTATGAGAAATCCTGATATTGACAATCCTACATTCAGGGCTGGCTATCAGGTAAAAGGCAAAAGTATCTATAATAACCTGAGCTACCGGAGTAACCTTTCTGACAGCTGGCAGGTTGATGCAGGTATGGCTTATAGCTATAATGAGGACCACACCGTCAACAGCCTGATCAATTCAGAAGGACAGGTCACTGATCCGGAGCATGAAGCATTAAGCTATAAGAACGGGCAGCGGCTGATCAAATCTGATTTCGCCCAGGGAAGACTGGTATTCACCAAAATGTTCTCCAATAACCAGGCTTTGCGTTTTGGCGCCGAGCATTTCTACAACCGGGACAGGGGGATGTCCAATGACAGTACCCTGGCACTTACCGATAATTTATCAGCAGCTTTTGCAGAAGGGGATATTTACCTGGCAGATGGTCTGGCCGCCAAGGTTGGCGCACGTATGGAGTATTCTTCTGCATTAAATGAGTTCGTAGTCGCCCCGCGGGCAAGCCTGGCTTACCGTCTAAAAAAAGGCGGGCAGTTTAACCTGGCTTATGGGATCTTTTACCAGAAACCACTGAACGATGTACTGTATCTTGACAGGGAACTGAAGTTTTCAAATGCCGCCCATTATGTGCTGAATTATACAAAAAAGGCCAACAACCGTTTCTTTCGCATTGAGGCTTATCGCAAGCAATATAGCGACCTGGTTAAAACAATGCCGGTAACAGACAATAGCGGAAGCGGCTATGCGCAGGGTCTGGAGCTCTTTTTCCGTGACAAGAAGTCGGTCAAAGACCTGGATTACTGGGTAACCTATACCTATCTGGATACCAAAAGGGATTTTCTGAATTACCCGTACGCGCTTCAGCCGGCCTTTGCGGCGCCGCATACGGCTACCATCGCAATTAAAAAGAGCTTCCCCGACATCAATACTTTTGTGAATGTTTCCTATGCAGTTGCTACGGGCAGGCCCTATTACGACATCAGGTATTCGGCAGGTGAAGGATACAGAATCTTTGACCAGGGAAAAACCAGGACTTACAGTGTCATGAACCTGCAGTTTGCGCACCTCTTTTCCGTTTTTAGTTCCTGGAAACAGAAGCCTGTATCGGGATTCAGTGTAGGCGTAAATAATATTCTGGGGACAAAACAGGTCTTTGGCTACAACTACAGCTTTGACGGGAGCAATAAAGTCGCTATAACCCCGCCGGCAGCCCGGTATTTCTATGCAGGGATATTTATGAGCTTCGGCATAGACCGTACATCCGACTTCATCGATAAGAATCTATAGTCAATTTTTAAAAATTAAAACCAATAGCATGAAAAAGTTAGTATTATCCATTCTGGCGCTGGTCATATTTCACATGACCGTTTCAGCACAGGAAACCACAGCTGCATTGCAGAGTGTGGTGACAAAATTAGATCAGGCCAAAAAAGCCAAAGATTATGAAGCCCTTGAAAAAGAGTTTCTGGCGGTTGCAGAACAGCAAAAAAGCTGGTTACCCTATTATTATGCTGCATTTTGTAATGCGAAAGTGGGCTTTATTAACCAGGACGACGGAGAAAGCATCGAGCCTTACAGCATCCGTGGTGAAGAGCAGGTGGAAAAGGCAAAATCGATGCTCGATACGGTCCGGCAAAAAAAGGAGCTTTCAGAACTCTTCACGGTACTGAGCATGGTGTACCGCACAAAGGTTTTCATCAACCCAATGACTTATGGCCGCAAATATGGCATCCTTTCGCAGCAGTACCGCGTAAAAGCGCAGGAGCTCGACCCAGAAAATCCGCGGGCACTTTATGTACAGGCATGGGAGCTGTACAAGACCCCAAAAATGTGGGGCGGAGATAAGGAAGCGGCTAAAAAACTGTCGGAGCGAAGCCTTGCGCTGCTTCAAAATACGAAAGCTGATGTGAACCCGCATTGGGGAAAGGCAGAAAATGAAGAATTAACTGGTAAAAATAAATAGATCATTAACAATTTAAATTTAGGAATCATGGGATTTGGAGCGATTATCATCATACGACTGCTGTTTGCGGTTTGTATGGTATTTATTATTGGATATGTTTTTGGCGGGTTTTCTAAAAATCCGACTCTGGCGACACTGACAAAAGTGGCTGCAATACTGGCTATCGTGCTGTTCATCGCAGCCAATGCTTTGTCGATGCGGTTTGCTTTTGGTAAATGCGGCCCTGGTAAATGGAACTGCACTGAAGTAAGTGCCCCAAAACGATAATAACTTTTTTATTCATGTCATCAATTAATTGCTAAATTGATGACATGAATAAAAAAGTTGTTTTTTCTGCTTTGCTGGTTGTTTTCTCTTTTGGCCTGTCTTACGGTCAGAACAGCACTTCTGCTATTAAAATTGGCGTCAGGCTGATTTCTGATCAGCTGGCTTATCCTACAGCTTTTGCTGAACCTAAAGATAAATCGGGAAGGCTGTTCGTTGCTGAACAAAAAGGCAAGATCAGGATTATCAGTAAAGGTGTGCTTCTGGAAAGACCTTTTTTAGACATCACTGAAGATGTACTGATGATGAACAGCGGCGACGAAATGGGTCTGCTTGGTTTTGCGTTTCATCCTTTGTTTGCGGAAAACGGCAAATTTTATGTTTTTTTTAGTAAACGTGTGCAGAGAAAGCCGGGATTGGACCACCGGAGTGTGATCCGCGAATACAGGGTATCTGCAAAAGATCCGAATCTGGCCGACAAGACTACCGCGCGGGAAGTAATGTCTTATGATGAGCCGGAGTCTAACCACAATGGCGGTGACATCAAGTTTGGGCCTGATGGCTTTTTATATATCGGTATTGGCGATGGCGGCGCCTACAACGATCTTCACGGAGAGTTTGGGAACGGGCAGAACCTCAATGTAGTGTTTGGTAAAATTTTGCGGATCGATATTGACAAACCGCCTTATGGAATTCCTGCTGATAACCCGTTTGTCGGGAAGGAAAATGTGCGGCCCGAGATTTTTGCTTATGGTTTCAGAAATCCATGGCGGATCAGTTTTGACAAGGTCGACGGGAGGCTTTTTGCCGGGGATGTTGGGCAGAAGAACTGGGAAGAAATAGATCTCGTAACTAAAGGTGGCAATTATGGCTGGAGGGTGAGGGAGGGTACTCATATTAAGACTCCCGGCGATCCTGATCCAAAGAACTGGATCAACCCGATTATTGACTATGGCCGGCAGGAAGGCATCAGTGTCACCGGCGGTTATGTTTACCGTGGCAGACAGATTCCTTCCCTGAGCGGTAAATACATATTTGGAGATCTCATGGGCCCCGTCTGGGCCCTGACGGATGTCAAAAAAGAACTTTGGAGTAAAGAAAAGCTATCCATTTCCCGTGATCCGGGAAGCTGGCAGATCTATAGTTTCGGCGAGGACCAGGCCGGTGAGCTGTACATCCTTTCAGTGCTGATGGAAAGCGGTAAGGGTGCGGTCTATAAAATAGTTCCTGGCAAATAATGCCCCTCATCTGCACAGTAAAGTGACAAATGAAGAGATATATTTATGCAGTAAAGAGATTATATTTGTGATAAGCATTAAATTATTACCGTTGCATATGAATATAAGATCTTTTTTACCGGCTTTGATGATCTCCGTATTGTCTTTGAGCTCTGCTTGTTATGGCCAGGCAGGTACATCGCCCGTCAAACTGGATGTCAAACTAATCACTGACCAGCTTTCACATCCTACCGGCTTCGCCGAACCCAAAGACAAGTCCGAAAGGCTATTTGTGATCGAGCAGGAGGGCCGTATTATAATCATCAAAAATGGTCAGCTCCTGCCTGTACCTTTTTTGGATATTAAGGATGAAGTATTAAAGAATGATGGTTACGACGAGCGTGGTTTGCTCGGTATAGCCTTTCATCCGGATTACGCCAAAAATGGTAAGTTTTATATCTATCGCAGTGTGCGTGCCCAGAAGGCGAAAGGGCTTGATCATAAAAGTGAAGTCCGCGAGTATACCGTCTCAAAACAAAACCCGGATGTGGCAGATAAATCAAGTTCCAGATTAGTAATGGAGTTTGACCAACCGGAAAGCAATCATAACGGCGGTGACCTGAAGTTTGGGCCAGACGGGTTCCTATACATCGCATCGGGCGATGGCGGGGGTGGTGACGACAAGCATGGTGAATTTGGGAACGGACAGAATTTAAATACGGTTTTGGGTAAAATCCTCAAGATCGATGTAAATCAGCAGCCTTATGGCATTCCAAAGGACAATCCATTTGTGGGAAAAGATGGTGTTCGTCCGGAAATCTATGCTTATGGCGTAAGGAACCCCTGGAGAATTAGTTTTGACAAGCTAAACGGGAGACTTTTTGCCGGTGAGGTTGGTCAGAATGCATGGGAGGAAGTGGATATCATTACTAAAGGCGGTAACTATGGCTGGAGGATCAGGGAAGGGCTGCACGATAAATTTCCTAATGATCCTGGTGCAAAAAACTGGATAGACCCGATTGCCGAATATCCGCATAGTGAAGGGATCAGCATTACGGGCGGTTTTGTATACCGGGGCAAACAAATCCCGGGGCTCCAGGGGAAATATGTTTTTGCAGACTGGATGGGGCCTGTTTGGGCGCTTACCGACGTGAAAAAACCACTATGGGAAAGAGAAAAGTTGTCGATTTCACATCCTGCGGGCTACTGGCAGGTTTATAGCTTTGGTGAAGACCAGGCAGGAGAGCTTTATATTTTAGCGGTAATGCTGGATTCGAATAAGGGAGCATTGTATAAAATTGTGACCGGAAAATAAGCTGCCTTTGTAATTTCTTAATATTGGTGTAAATTGTCATTAAATTAAAGGGCGGATAATTTAACCATGGCCATAAGGAAACCATATTCTGATCAGGAAATTCTTTTGATTGCAAGAGCCGATACCGGAAAGGCTTTTGAAATCGCTTTTGATCAATACTGGTCTCCGCTATACCATCAGGCCTATAAAAAAACACAGTCAAAAGACCTGTCAAAGGACCTGGTCCAGGATGTGTTTATTGCCTTGTGGGACAACCTTGGCGCCCTGGCACAGCAGGACAGTCTTTTGCCTTATTTGTATACCATCCTCCGCAATAATACCCTCAAACAGTTTGAAAAGGACACTGTCAGGATGAAACACGCCATGAAACGGGTGGAGTATAATGATGATTTTGAACTTACCTCCCATCACATATTACTGAGTAAAGAACTGTACGCAATCATAGCCGATGAGATTTCAAAAATGCCTGCGCGGATGAAGGAAATTTATGGGCTCAAAAGAGAACAGAACTTTAGTATCAGGCAAATCGCCGAAGAGCTGGGCCTGTCTGAACAAACCGTAAAAAACCAGTTGCATACCGCAACCATCAGGTTAAAAGAACGGGTTAGAATTTATGATCCTTCCTTAATGTCGATCGCATTGATGGTTTCGGGTCTGTACTATTTTACGCATTGCTGATAGTAAATTTCTCAATTTAAAAAACTTCATATTTCTTATAGTACTTTTTAATTTCTGAGCGGTTATGTACCGAAAAGAGATCAAGTGAAACTCAAAGACATCAGCGAACTTATAAAGAAATACAACCGGGGTGAGGCCAGTGAAGCGGAAGAGGCATTGATCATCGAGTGGTATGAAAGAATTGAAGGAGGCGCACCACGGTTTGCAAGTGGTGAGTTTGAACGGCTGAAAACCCGGGTTTCTCAGCAGCTTATGAAACATCGTTCCGGAAAATTGCCGTCTGTTAGGGGCATTTCTTTATGGCGGTATATTGCTGTTGCTGCTTCGGTAATTGTTGTGTTTAGTGCAGGCATCTGGTTTTACACGTTACGTCATCCTGATACTGAAACAAGTTCAGCACAGGCTGCGGTCAATGACATTGCGCCGGGCAAAAAGGGTGCAACGATAACGCTTGCTGATGGTAAGGTGATTGCGTTGAGTGGTGCGAAGAATGGAGTGGTGATAGGAGGTGCGGTAAAATACTCGGACGGGAGTACCGTTCGGTACTCCTCCGGGACTAGCTCTTCAGGTTCGCTGAAGGGCTCACAGAATAGCTCAGGCCCCGTCGGAGTACGCTCACTTACTCCCACCGAGTTGCAGGGCGCAGATGGGAAGGCGCAGATTTTAACGGCAGGCACTGCTAAGGGACAGACATATCAATTTACTTTGCCGGATGGTACTAAGGTGTGGCTTAATGCTGCTTCATCCCTTAAATTTCCATCTTCTTTTAGTAAGTTATCTGCGCGGGCTGTCGAATTAAGCGGTGAGGGCTACTTTGAGGTATTTAAGGATAAAAGCAGACCATTTATAGTTAAAAGTACAGATCAGCGGGTAGAGGTTTTCGGAACGCATTTTAACATTAACAGTTACACAGATGAGCCGGTCACAAAAACAAGTCTTCTCGAAGGTTCAGTTGGCATTGAGAGCGCCCGTGGGGGATCTTCGGCACGGCTGAAACCTGGCCAGCAGGCGATCAGTACACATGATGGGATCAAGCTGATTGAAGGAATGGCAACTGATGCGGTCGACTGGAAAAATGGTGAATTCATATTTAATGACGAACCCTTGGAAAGCATCATGCGGAAAGTAGCAAGGTGGTACGACGTTGAAATCATATATAAAGGGATTGATCGGAAGGAGACTTTTGGCGGATCGATCTCCCGCTTTGAAAATGTTTCAAAAGTACTGGAAAACCTGCAATTGACAGGCGGCATCCAGTTTAAGATCGAAGGGAGAAAAGTGATCGTGACGAGTCAGGAATAAGAAACAACGGCCGAACTGTTCAAAATGGACAGACGGGATTAAACATAACCAACCAATTAACCAAAACCTAAATGAAATGAAGACACGTTACAAAAAAGACCCTTAACAGGATTGAGAAAAGACAGGCAGGCATATGTTCCTCATCTCAAAGAATAAAAACACCAAATCCTGATGTGCAATCAGGATCTGGTGACATCTGGCCTCGTCAACAACAAAGTTATCAACTGTTTAACCGCAGGTGCCCCAGGGTTCAATCAAAGGCATTCTGCTTAACCAAACTAAACAAACTTAGGTAAAACTGCCGTCAAAAGCAAGTTTGCAGTCCTCGCCGGATGCCTGTTTGTTGAACAACAACAACAAAATGAATACAATTTTTACCAGCAAACCGGGTATACTTAAAGGGTATATCCATAAAATTTGGCTTATTATGCGATTAACCACCGTGATATTGATAGCTACTTTGATGCAGGTCAGCGCTGCGACGCTTGCTCAGAGCATAACCATGCAGCAAAACCGGGCCAGTATAAAACAGGTCTTTGAACAGATCAAACTACAAACCGGTTATAATATCGTATGGAAATCGTCGCAGTTGAAAAACAAGCGGCAGATCAGTGCAAACTTCAAAAATATGAAGGTTGATGAAGTGCTGAACCAGGTCCTTTCGGATCAGGGTTTGGGTTACACTGTAAACGGGAAAACCATTGTGATCCGGGAAAAAGAACCTGTTTTACAGAATTTACTGAACACGGCTGTCTTAAACATTGATATTAAAGGACTTGTAACTGATGAAGCAGGCATGCCATTGGCCGGGGTCAGCATAAAGGTGAAGGACAAAAATATTGGAGCTTCCACAGATACTAACGGAAAGTTCAGCATCAATACTCCTGAAGGAAGTGTGCTCGTTGTCAGCTTCATCGGCTACATCACCCGGGAAATTCTTGTAGCCGGTAAAACGGAAATCAACATCACCTTACAGGAAAACATTTCGAAATTAACAGAGGTTGTGGTCACCGGATATTCCTCGCAGATCAGGAATACACTCACAACAGCCATCTCCAAACTGGACAACAGGATTTTAGAAAATGTCCCTTATCAAAACCTGGCGACAGCGCTGCAGGGAGCACTGCCTGGAGTTAGGGTACAGTCTACATCCGGTCAGCCGGGAGCCGCACCGCGGGTAATTGTAAGGGGTGGTACGTCTATAAACAATCCAAACGGTGCGGTTCCGTTATATATTGTAGACGGAATTATAAGGGGTGATCTGGACGATATTTCTGCTGATGATATTGAATCTATGCAGGTGCTTAAAGATGCCGCCGCCACGTCTATCTACGGGGCCAGGGGCTCAAATGGAGTAGTGCTGGTGAAGACCAAATCAGGAAAACCGGGGCCAACCAAAGTAACTTATAAATATGATGTGACTTCCTCTAATACGATCATTGATTATGAATATGTCGGGGCAAGAGATTACATCAACGCCATACGCTCATCGGTGAGGGGTGTCGGCCGTTCCGGAGGGGCGACTTCCGAAAACACCCTGCTGACAGAGGCACGGGCTTATGGAACAGGCAACGATCTGACCAAAAATACGCAGGCTACCACACAGTATCTTACACCTGCGAATCAATACAAACTGAACGAAGGCTGGGAAAGCATGCCAGATCCGGCAGACCCCACAAAGACCATTATTTTCAAGAATACAGATTTCAGCAAGTATGTTTACAGGACAGGTCTTTCGCAAAATCATCATGTTTCCATAGCGGGAGGCACAGAGCGCTCGACCTTCAGTGCCGGCGTAGGTTATATGTCTGCCCAGGGAACAATCAGGAATACCGATTACCAGAGGCTCAGTATGAACCTGAATGGGGATATCAAGGCAAGAGACAACCTCTCGTTTAATGCTCGTGTGAATTATACAGGTTCGGGCGACAACAGTAACCGCCTTCTGGGCAGTCCGGCAAATATTGCCCTGAGGTATGCTGCCCTGGCTCCTTCCATGAAGTACAGCTACGAAGACGGAGAACTTGCCCATGGCCGTGATGCGGGTATCGGGAATCCAGACTATTACTTTCCCCTGTTTGATGTGAAAGGCGATGAAATGCAAAAACAAAAACTAACGCTGTCGCTTGGCTCGCACTGGGAGCTGTTGCCAGGACTGTCTTTTGACCCTCAGGTATCCATGTACAACCAGGAGGCCCGGATTGATCTTTTCCAGCCAGCTTTTTATTCAGGTGTCATCGCGCGGACACTCAACAATGCCCGCGCTACCTCAGCCACACAGGGCTCATTCAGACAAAAACAAGTTGATGCACTTTTTAATTATAAAAAACAATTTGGCGGTAAGCACAACTTAAGTGCTGTTGCAGGATTTACTTATTTTGGCAGGGATACCACGACCTTAGTTGCCAGCGGCCGCGGAGCGGCTACAGATAATATCATTACGCTCAATGCTGCTGCTACTCCTGTTTCTGTATCCAGCTCGTTAAACCAGCGCGGGATCATGTCTTACCTGTACGGTATAAACTATGACTATGAGCAAAAATATCTTTTAACGCTTAATGGAAGGTATGACGGGGCTTCTAACCTTGGGAACTCCTACAAGTGGGGGTTTTTCCCGGGTTTTTCTGCCGGCTGGAATATGCATGAAGAGAATTTCTGGAAAGCATTGCCACCTGATCTTTTACGCGTAAAACTGCGTGCCAGTTATGGTGTCAATGGTAATATCTCAGGCCTCGGGGATTATGAATCTCAGGGTATATACTCTGCCAACGCAATTTACCTCGGGAGTTCAGCCATTCAGAATACGCTTTTTCCCAATCCTACTTTGCGATGGGAAGAGTCCAAAACCCTCGATTTCGGCGCTGATATCGGACTCTTCAAAAACAGGATAAACATCTTGTTTGATGTGTTCAGAAGGGTTACAGACAACCTGCTGACGAATCTAAGTTTACCGCCTTCTACAGGTTTTGGGACCATAAAGACGAACTATGGAAGCCTGGAAGGAAAAGGCATTGAGCTGGAGCTAAGTGCCCGGATCCTGCCGCCTTCATCAGCTTTTCAATGGGAAGCTTCTTTTAATGCAGCGCAAATTAAAAACACCATACGGGAACTGCCACCAAGCGGCGTGGAAAAGAACCGTGTAGGCGGCATGCAGATCTGGGATGCTAAAACCCAGACCTATGTCTGGGCCGGCGGATTGCAGGAAGGCGGACGCATTGGGGATCTCTTTGCTTACAAACAAATAGGCATCTATGCTACCGACGCGGATGCTGCAAATGCCCCTGTAGATATGCTGAACGGCGCCAGAAATAATCCAAATGGAAAGGCAGCCGCGGGAGATGTGATCTGGCAGGATACGGATGGCAATGGCATCATCAATGCTTTTGATGCAGTTTATATAGGCAATCCTTTCCCGGTATGGACGGGTGGGTTTTCCAATTACTTCAACTACAAGAATTTCAATTTATCGGTGTGTATGGATTATGCCACAGGACATACCAGCTATAATCAGCTGCAGCAGATCTCCAATTCAAATGGTACCGGCGATTCAAGCCCCTCAAAACAATTCTGGGAACAATCCTGGAAGCAGCAGGGCGACGTGACGGATGTGCCGCGATATGTCTACCTGGATACAAAATCAAACATCACCAGGGGAAACAGTACCTATTACACCAAATCAGATTACCTCGCTTTGAGGGAGGTGACCCTGAGCTATACCATACCCCTGAAGGTAATGCAGAAACTGAAGATGAACAGTTTGAGGCTGAATGCGACCGGAAACAACCTGCATTATTTCAGGCAGCCGGTGCGTAACGGAGTAATACCCAATAATACGGAAGACGGAGGAACGGATAATGGCCGCTATGCCTTACCCCGGAATTTCATCTTTGGCGCAACGCTTACCTTCTAATCATAAAGTATAAAATCATGAAAGAAATATATAAAATTCTGATAGGTATGGCCCTGATCACAGGTCTTATGCCATCTTGCAAAAAGGCCATTGACCTGGAACCGGTGAGTTCGATAACTGCTGCGTCCTTCTGGAAAACGGAAAGTGATGCTCTGGCAGGCACAAACGCAATGTACCATCAATTGAGGCTTCAGGCCACCAACCAGGGCAATCAATACAATACCTTCTTTTTTGGGGAGGCCAGGAGTGATGTCTTTGTAACTGGTACAGCAGCTCCGCTTTTCAATCTCTATTATGAGAATTTACTGACACCTGCAAGCGCAGGTCCGTCCTGGCAGGGATATTATACCATTATCAATACGGCCAACCTGGTCATCAAATACGTACCTTCTATTACGTTTTCGTCTGAAGCGGCTAAAAACGCGGTACTGGCTGAGGCTTATACGATGAGGGCTTATGTCTATTTCATCATGACGAAAACCTGGGGAGACCTGATCATCCGTACCGAGCATATGGAAGGATATGACCCTGCAACGGGCAGCCTGAGCGAGAGATCACCTAAGGAAGCGGTTTTTAGCCTGATCAAAGCTGATCTGGAAAAGGCAATCCAGCTATATCCGGGCAATGCGCTCGGCACCGGCCGCGCTAAGTGGTCAAAGCCTGCAGCCAACGCAGTTAAAGCCGAAGTTTATTTGTGGACCGGCAAACGGCTGAACGGTGGTGCCGCGGATTTCAATACGGCCCTTGCTGCGATCAACGAAGTGCAGACAGCTGCCCCGCTGAGCCTGCTGACAAACTTTGCTGACGTTTTTAGCTATACCAATAAAGGCAATAATGAGATCATCATGGGCCTGCGTCTGGCGGATGGTGAAGGAGCCACCGGGTATACCAATTACAGCTACGGTATGAGTGTTCCTGTCTGCACGCCTCAGGCAGACAAAGATGCTATCGGTGTGCAGAATCCGGGAACGATTTCTAATCACAATTGGCAGCTCTCGCCGGCCGTGCGCAATAAATTTACTGATGATGACCAAAGAAAGCGCAGCACCTTTATCGACTTGTATACCTATAATGCTCAGTGTGTTCAGACCGGCTATTCGGGTACGGTTACCATGAAGTTTAAAGGCACGGTGATCAATTCAGTGCGTGCGTTTCTGGATGATGTCATCATTTTCAGGCTTGCGGATATTTTACTGATGAAAGCCGAGGTTAAAAACGCAATAGGCCAGGACCCGTCTGCGGAGATCAACCAGGTCAGACAGCGGGCCTACGGGATAAATTACCCCGCCCATATTTTTGTAAGCGGCAGTCAGGCTCAGAACGATGAAGCCATTTTAAATGAAAGGCTGCTCGAACTGGTGGTCGAAGGCAAAAGGTGGTGGGATTTGGTGCGTTTTGGAAAGGCCTATGAGCTGGTTCCAAGTCTGGCCGCTCAGCCTGATCCGAATCAGCATCTGCTGCTCTTCCCGATTTCCAATGCTGTTCTTTCCCTTGAACCGAATGTGAGGCAGAATCCGGGCTACTGATGACCAATATTATTGGGCTGGTCTTAGCGGTTTACTGTAAGACCGGCCCTTATCTCTCCAATCTAAATTAATGTTATGAGAATATATTTATTTATACTCGGGCTAATGACCTGTTTATCTGCGCAGGTTTTTGCGCAATCCTCAATTGTTCAGCTTTACCATCCGCCTATAAAAAAGGTAGATAGTTTGCCTGCCAGTTCGCAGATGTGGATGCAGTTTCCGAGGGCCTTCGGTTTTGATGAAGTAAAGACAGATGGTGACTTGACCAGGAAAATCCTGTTGAGCTGGGCAATAAGTGCAGACAATAAGGATACCATTCCGCGTTTTCACCACAGGATCACCCCGAACGGAGGAGAGGGGTACTGGGCTAAAGTAAGAAACCAGATTAAAGTAAATTTTGGCAACGCCCTGAAAAAAAGAGATGGAACCATCATCTGCATGCCTACTTCAGTAGTGCGCGATTTGGATGGGATAAATGAGCGTCAGTTCGAAATTAAATATCACAAATCGATAGATAATGGGCTCACTTTTGATACGCTTACTGCCACATTAAATTTTCCGGCTCCAATGTATGTCAATTGGGTAATCATTACCAGAGGCATATTTGAATCAGAAGGAGCATTATACCTGCCGTTTTATGCTGCTTATCAGGGCATCACTGGCTCAAGGTGTGTTCTGGTAAAATCTGTTGACCAGGGCGTTACATGGAACTGGGTTGGTGACATTACAAGCCCGGGTAAAGATGCCGGTGCATCATACGATGAAGTAACTGTTGCAGTATGCAGTAATGGCGATTTTCTAGCTGTATTCAGGGCTGGTCAACGTGTACCCATCAAATACTGCCGGTCTACGGATAAAGGGCTACATTGGACTCAAGCTGCCTTTCTTCCGGGATTGGGAGGTGCATCAACCAGTGGTGATGATTTTAACGAGAGTGTTGATCCTTTTTTACAGCTGATGCCGAATGGAATCATGATGCTCAGTTATGGCCGCCCAAATTCGCATATGGCTTTTTCTTACGATGGTAATGGTGACAACTGGACTTATCCAATGACTACTTTTGCTGAAAGCCCGGGTTTATGGTCCCTCGCTGTCAAAGGAAAACAATCAACCAATTACCTGGCAACAGTACCGCTTGGTTACAACCGGTTTATACAATACGGGGATACCGGGGCAGATTGGGTTTATCACACTAGTGATGACCCTTACATCCCCCTGCGTCATCCCAACCCAAATCCTTTTAGCATCTGGCAGAAATCTTTTGAGATCGTGACCAACCGCCAAAACAGGATCGACCTCAAGAAGAAAATTCTTGGAGGATGGGCAAATGTGATGACGGCACAAACCACCCTTAATTATACAGATGCAAATCACCCCGAGACCAGGCACTTAGGTGCCTTTGACGGAAGTGTGGATTATTGGAGCTCTGCTATCGGTACAGGCAGTGGCGTTTTACAGCTGGATCTTCAGAAAAAGTACAACATCAATTCTGTTGGTCTGGCCATGCTTTATGATAAGGTACAGTCGGCCAAAGTAGAGCTTTCTGAGGATTTGAGCAGCTGGGTGGAGGTTGCCGCTTATGCAGCTCATCCAGATAGTACTCACCGCAACATCCATTATAAGGATATTCCCCCTAGGCTGGCCCGATACGTCAGGGTTACGGTGTCTGGTTCTGGACAGATAGGTATTGCTGAACTTGAATTGTACCAGACCGCCAGTACTTTTGAAGCCAATGCCGCTACCCCAACAAGTGTAGTTCATGGCATGATCCCTTACGGGTATGCGCTTTATGGCAACATAGCAAGTAAACACGGGATCTCTGTGCGGGATGTTTACGGATATCAGAGCAATCGGGCACTTACTTTATATGATGGCAATGAAGGTTATATCGCAGGGATAAAAAAGATTGAGGCAGCAAGTAATAAAAAGACCCTTGAATTTCGTTTTCGTGCAGTAACCATCCCTACTGGCCAGTTTATAAGTATGCGGATTTTAGGCATGGCTTCTGGGTCAGAAAATACAATTTTTTATCTGGCTGTGATGCCTGACGGATCAATTAAAGCTAATGAGGGGGGAGGTTTCACAAAGGTCATTGCAGGTGCAAATACGATACCCAGAGGTACCACTTCGGCATGGAACCTCCTGAAAATTGAAGCAGATGAATCCGCTAACCTTGCAACGATTTACCTGAATGGGACACCCCTTAATACCTGTACGATGTTCCAGGCCCCTTCGGCTGCCACTACGCTGACCGGTCTTGCTTTTGCTAGTTATGGAACAGATACCTTTGGTGAGCTGGTTTATTTCGATGACATTAATTTTTACAACCCGGATACTGAAGAGCCGAGCGGGATAGCAGCAAATGCAGCAGCCAGAGAAATCCAGCTCAATAAAAAGCTGGACGGCGAAAACGAAGAATTAACGGGAAAATTTTCAATAGCCCTGTCTCCAAACCCTACCAGCGAATTTGTTAAATTAACGGTTCGGAATGCTGCAAAAGGACTTTATGAGGTTCATTTTTCTGACATGCTGGCCAGAAGGGTTAAAAGCCTGATTTACAATTCGGCGGGTGAAACAGATGTACAGGAGATTCCGATCTCCTCACTTTCATCAGGAATTTATATCGTTACGGTAAGGCAAGGCAGTCACATCACACAAAAGAAGCTGATCGTCAAATAATCTCCTGTATTTGGTAATAGCGTTGTTACTTAGACTTGGTTATAAGATTTATAAATTTAACTGAAGTTCTAAAACGCACGTAATGAACAAATATAAGTCTCTCTATCTGAGCTCAATGAGGTCGGCATTAATTCTGCTGATCTCATTGATGCATTGCGCCGGTGCCTTTTCGCTTACAGTATATGTTTCGCCGGAAGGCAAAGACAGTAATCCGGGGACATCAAAAGCCCCTTTTGCCAGTTTAAACGCCGCAAAGGCCTACATCAGCCAGCTGCGCAAAAAACAACCACTCGCTGAACCCGCCGAGATTATCATTACGCCTGGAATTTATTACCTGACGGACCCCATGGAATTTACTGCCGAGGATTCTGGTACTGCTGCAGCGCCATTAATCATCCGGGGCAAAAAAGGCGCAAGATGTGTTTTTACCGGAGCTGTCCGCCTTCCCATATTCCAAAAAGTATCAGATCATTTGTGGAAAGTTGAGTTGGGTGATATGGGTAAGTACGGTGGTGATATTCAGCAGCTTTTTGTGAATGGCAAAAGGGCAATAAGTGCCAGAACACCCAATGAAGGCACTGATTTTAAAGTGAAAAGCGTTGCCGAAATTGAGGTGGATGCCAATAAGAGATCTGCGGTTCAAAAGATTACGCTAACTGCCGAACAGCTTGGTGTATTGCCGGTAAATAAACCTTTGGAGGATCTGGTCATCTCGGTAAACCACGCCTGGGACAGGACCAAAAAGCACGTGCGCAGAGTCTCTTTTTTCGAATCCGCAGTTTACATTGGGGGCAAGCCCATGCAGCCCTGGAATAAGCTGGACAACAGCGCACAGTTCTTTTTCGAAGGCGAAAAAGATTTTTTAGATGCAGGCGGCGAATTTTTTACAGATCCGGACGGGATTGTGTTTTATGTACCGAGAGATGGCGAGAATATAGAGAACAGTATAGCCCTGGTGCCTGTCATTCAGCAGCTTTTGGTGATTAAAGGTACAG
>NZ_DATHGC010000213.1:0-2564 GCF_035317785.1 Pedobacter sp.
TGGCAACAGCATCTATGCGTCCGCTTTCGGGTGAACCTTTTGCAGAGTTGCTGGAACGGGCTGGCAATTTCGGCGCGCCGCTTGCACTTTTAATTTTATGTCTACCGGAAAAGGGCTTTCGGGCATGGTTTAAAAAAATACAGCCTCCGGATTCCATTTCACGTGAAAGCTTAAAAAGAGTAACGCTTTGCTTGAGGGTGACAGGATTCCTGCTGCTGGCAGGTCATGGCTGGCTAAACTTAATCGGCAAAAAGGGATTACTTACGCAATACGAATCACTGGGTTTCAATAATGCTCAGCAGGTTGCGATTATTGCCGGAATTATAGAAATTGCCGCAGCTATCGTCATCGCGATCCGCCCGCTGCGTCCTTTAATTTTAATCTTCCTGATCTGGAAAATGGGAACAGAGCTTTTTTATCCGCAATGGGAAATATTTGAGTGGATAGAACGCGGGGGAAGCTATGGGACATTGCTGGCTTTATGGTTTGCGTTAAAACCGTCCGAGACTCACGATTGAAACCGCATCCCTTCGATACATTGTTTTTTGCCGGGTCAAATGGTTAATTTACAACCAGCTCTCTTTTGTAAAGCAGACGCTTATACTCTCCCAGACATTGCACCAGATATTTCCCTTTTTCAAGTTTAATTTGATAGGTCTCTTTTTTTGCAGGAATTATTTTAACGAAAACAGGTATCACTGTGGAATCCAGGAGAAAGTTTTCCTGGTTATAAATCAAAAATGTCGCCAGACTGTCCCGTTCAGCAGATAAATCAGGCACATCGATAGTAATGTCCTTAATCGCTGAGGTAAAGGGAAAGTTGATTGGTTTGTTGTCCATATTGATGTTATTCCAAAGCAACAGATCTGTACTGTGCTGTATCTTTTTGCCTGAGTAAACAAAAACGTCTTCCTTATTGCCCGCACCCAGGTTCTGGCAAAAACTCGTCATTAATTTAGTTTGGTCAATTGTAAAAGGATCTATTCCGGTCAGGTCCTTAAAATGACCGGCCATTTTTTTCGGTGCAGTGGTTTCTTCAACATGCCCATAACCCGCAAGTACAATTAACCGGCAATCCCTATTGGTTTTGAACAACTGATCCGCCAGGTTTTGCGCCTGACCTTGCTCCCGGTCATCTGATTCGGATTCGTAATCAATAATCTTGAATCCAATTGCCCTGGCTTTGGAGATGAAATTGGACATTACTGGGTCTTTAGTATAAAATCCATCATCCAGATTAACGAAGCCGGTCTTCATGACGGTCGCCGGGTCACCGATAGCCTCTAGCGCCAGGTGCGTAAACCCTTGTTTGTACAGACTGTCCAGCAGGCTGCCTACAAAGTATGCATGTTGAGGAAGATGGTGGGAAGTGTTAAACATCACCACCTGTTTTTTCCTGGTTTGTCTAAGTATTTCTTCTGATGCGGGCGACAGGTCCCGGGCGTCCAGATCTTCCTTTTTAAAGAACATCGCAGCTTCTGAAGACTTTTTGACCAAATCAACTGAGCCACAAAACGAATAATACGTAGCTAGTAGCTGGTCTAAAAGATTTTGCTCTGAGGGATAGTTATTTCGGGTTTCTGCCAGTTTAAAGGGAGCTAAATAGCCATGTTCTTCGAAAAAATTACCGGAGTCGTCTAATACATTAAAAACGGGCGCCATCATTTCACCGTCCTTTATCCGTGTAGCACTGTGCAGCATGATCGTATTTAGGGTCTCGATATAGCCCACAGCATCCTCAGACGAGAGATAATGAATCATTGATAAAAACCTGTTTTGATCGAGACGGACCAATCCCTCATAGGCATCGCGGTTTTTATATTTTATGGTTTTTAGCAGGAAGAAGATCTTGCCCTCCCGAACAGTTGAGTAATCAGAAAGCCTGACATTTTCCGGACTTCTGATTAAACCGATCACGTGATTATGGTCATCCCTTGGGATGGTGGAAAACAAAAGCTTATCTGATTTACCGTAGTGGAATTTTCTAAGTACTTCCCGGTCAAAATGGGATACCTTAAGCATTGAGGTTCCTTTTTCTGAGCTTCCAAAAGCAATTGGCATATCACCATAAAGCACCGCACCTACCTGCAAGCTGTCATTAAGGTAGTGCGTCATATATTTAGTCTCAACTCTCCCTCCTTTGCTATAGGTAAAAGAGCGGCATCCATACTGAAAACAGATGATGATTACCACAAGGCCATAGGATATCTTAATCATAACAGAGGTCAATTAGGATAAAATCAACTAATATTTAATATTAATTAAAATAATTGAATTTATTCGGGAAAAAGTTCAGTCAGATAATAGATCTTTGGGAAATCTGATCGTAAAGGTGCTCCCCTTGCCCACAGCGGAATCTACTTTAACATCAAGGCCATGATAAGTGGCTATACTCTTTACTATGGAAAGCCCCAGCCCGTAACCCACATCTTCACTTAGGTTGGTTTTCCGGAAACGGTCAAAAATAAAATCAAGCTCTTCTTTTGCGATGCCAATCCCCGAGTCACTGATGATGATGGAATAACCGGAACGGTCCAGTCGATCGCTGATGCTGATGCTCCCCT
>NZ_DATHGC010000214.1:0-4820 GCF_035317785.1 Pedobacter sp.
CTGCCTAAATTCCAGCTTTTGCCATGATCGTCTGAATAAATTATATGTGCATAATTCTGATTTGGGCCACTTTCAATATGGTTTATCGGAACCACCAGGCGTCCGGCATACTTTCCTTTTGCGATCTGCAGGCCATGACAAGGCCCGGTAGCATACCATGTCCAGTTGTCCATTTTCACGGATGACGTGATTTCCCGTGCGGGGGACCAGCTTTTGCCCTCATCGTCCGAAGTCAGCACATATATATGCCGGCCATCTTTGCTGCTGCGTTCCATGATCTGTTTTTCATGATCTGTACCCCTGTTCCATGTACTGACCAGCACAATGCGGCCATTGCTGCGATCCAAAATGGGTACAGGATTGCCGCAGGTATTGGTTGAATCACTCCAGACCACCTGCATCGCGCTCCATGTTTTCCCGCCATCAGCAGATCTTTTCAGCACCAGGTCAATATCGCCCGCGTCACCACAGTTCATACGGCGCGCTTCCGCGAAAGCCAGTAAGATATTGTCAGGGGTCGTTAAAAGCGCAGGGATGCGAAAACAGGCATAACCATTCTCTCCTGCTTTGTAAATGTGATTAATTACCTGCTCATCCTTTGCCGTTGCAGCAGCAGATCTCAGACCAGCAGCCACTACAATCATACAGATCAGTAAAGCCTTGTGCGAAGTAAAACGTCGTATTATCCTGCCCATGAATACTATATTTGGTTGATGCCGGATAGTACATCCATGCAATAAATCAAATATAATAAAAAATTATTATGTAGTACATAAAAATTAAAAACTACAAATTATGCCTCATACGCCTATAAAATCACTTCT
The DNA here is from genome assembly GCF_035317785.1 of Pedobacter sp. Lineage (GTDB taxonomy): Bacteria > Bacteroidota > Bacteroidia > Sphingobacteriales > Sphingobacteriaceae > Pedobacter. The sequence continues at coordinate 825 of NZ_DATHGC010000214.1, forward strand.
ATAAGACACCCTTCAATTCAATCATCATTTTGGAAACATACATCAATATTCAGAGATGCTGACTTTTTCTGTATACTTATTGAGTACACCTTTAAGCTCGGTCAGGTGCTTAAATTCATAATTTCATTTGGACAACCTTACTCACAATCTTCCGGAGTTCTTCAATTTGATCCGGGATTGGACGGGGAGCAAACAAGTCTACTACATGGTGATCCTTGTCGAGAATCAAATACCTGGGTATACCGGACAGTTCAATAAACCTCTTGAATTGTTTAGAACTGTCAGCTTTGAGCAGGTATTGATTGGCTGTGGTTCGATCTTGCTCACTTGCTTTTTTCCATGCACGCTCATCCGCATCAGTTGAAAAATACAAATAGGAAACGTCTTTTTCACCCAGCATCTTTTTCGTATCCGACGATTTTGAAATGTCATCACGGCATGGTGCGCACCAACTGGCCCACATATCGATGTAAACAGCCTTACCCTTATAAGAATCCAGCAACTCCGCTAAACTGACCAGTTTGTCATCGCTATAACTGGTCAGCAAAGTCTTGTTCAGTATCGTATCAGGAAGCGGCTTACCAATGATAAAATACCTCATCTCATTGTCCTTCAGATAAGATAAATAAAGAGAATCCGGCTTTTTCTCATAAAGACGATCAAATAGCTTTCTCAGCATCCGGCTATCATCCGTTGATTGCTTCAATGCATATTCTCCTGCCAGATAGCTCAATGCATAATCCCTGGTCTTTCCTTTTAAGGATAACTGTATTCCCTGATAGATTGCCTCCAGATCTGAAGTCTGATTGGTAGCATTACGGGCAATATATCTGTAATAGACCGCGTTTCGATACTCTATTGTCAAAAGCAATTCGTCCCGGGTAAAAGGGTACTTTGCAGCTTCCATAAAATAGTTAGCCGGAATTATTTCCTGCTTGCTATAAACCAGCCCGGAATAAATCAATTGCACATACCGGTAGCTGAGCTTATCTTTAGCCAGATCGGCCGTTGCTTTATCCATCAAATGATTAGTCAAATAGGTTTCCAGCGTCATTTCACTCGTCTTTTTCCAATTATTAAGGGCTTCTTTATAGTCAATCAGGTTATTGTATTTCGGATAATAAGGCGTTTTTAGAGAAGCATCTGAAATGAGAACATCCAGATTATACCTGGCTTCGTCCTTTCCTGAAAATACGAGTTGCTGATCACGTGCCTTACCTGTTATCTTGAAACTTACAGAATCACCCGGTTTAAAATAGATGAACCAATTTTTGTAGACAGCGCTGAATATCAGGAGTTCCGGCTTCTTAATGCTGAAACTAAAATCGAAGACCCCGGTTTTACTGCTCTGAGCTGCCAAATAGATTATTTTCTGGTTATGAATTACAAACGCCGGCAGTCGTCGGACCGAAATATTATTGTCCTTCATTTCTTCGGTAGTACCCGAAATCCTTATCGGCCGCTGTGCTTTTAAACTACCCAACAGGCCAATTAAAATTGCAGAGAAAAAGAAAATGAAACGTATCATGAGAGCTATTTGTACCGTTAGTTAGGTTTGATCGTCAACAAGATAAAGAAATTCTGTTTATATATTTACCCATTAACATTAAACTGATATCTTTAATTTAAACACCAAATCATGAAATAAGGGGCAGACTATTCAGGCACGTAAGAAAACGGCAGCCGGTCGCCAATCTGCCTTCCGCCCCAGTACCCGTCAAGCAGGAAACTCCGGTAATCCAGATACCTCCCGCCCTTATCGATAAAAGTATGATCAAGATAGAGGTTAAATTCAGACCTGGTTACCTTATGTTTACTAAAAAATTCCCAGTCAGGAAGCGTTCCGGCGTTGACTTTAGCCATCACCAGGTCAACCCTATCCCCATACATAACGAAAAATTTTCCGTTAACCGCAAATTTAACAAAGGTACTATCTACCCTCGATACATATTTACGCATATCGACCACTTCCTTTTTTACAGTCCTGCCGTTTACGGCTCCCGGATCATCAGCAAATTCCAGCGTTTTGAATTTCGTTTGCGATAAAGTGCCATCATACAAACACCGCAGATAGCGCATAAACGAGCTGTCGTAAACCTTTTTTCGGTTTTTGGCCCATTGCTGCCGATTTCTTTTACTTCCGGGCAATTCTTCAAAAATACAGTCCCCGTCATAGTTAGTTATGAACGAGCTGCTGTTGAAAGTGAATCTTTTCAGGAGATACTTTATCCTGTACCCCAGATTTTTATTTTCGATAATCATGAAATCAGAAGAATTTGCCACCAGAACTGTTCTTATCGTGGACAACTCCAGCACCTGCGTATTTAGAATTTTACAGCTTAATCCATTTTCAGTAAATCCAAGGAATCTATTATTAAAAAGGCGCAGCATCTCTGCACGGCCTGAACCGTCCCCTATCTTCACCTCATCCAGAACGATACTCTTATCCTGCAGGGTAAAATTGAGGGTGACCGCACGATTTACAGGCCCGGCAGATGTTTGACTGCTAAACAGCAATGGTTTCCTTTCAGAAACATAACCAAGCCTGCTGGTGACCACCGTCAAATTACCCGGGCTTAAGTTTGCCAGCTCGTATTTACCATCAGCGTCAGTTTGTGCAGCCCTGGAAGTGCCATCGATAAATACCGTAACCGAAGGAACTTTTTCTCCCCTGCTATTTTCTATCGTACCACTGATTGAGAAAGTCATCTGAGCCGTACTGCTTAGTGAGCACAACACACTCAACAGGAGAAACACGATTAATTTCATGAGATGTTAATGTAAATTCATTTAAAAATAAGAAAATATTATCAGATGTCTCCGCCTTCCCGCCCATCTGCACACTCACTAATCTTCAAAGCCTTCTGCTGTATATCTGCGATCAGATCGATCAGCATTTGCGCCTTGCTGTCCTCTACTTTGACCAGGCCCTCCAGTACATCCAGCATACAGTCACCATATTCTTCATTAACTCTGTCATATACATCTTCCTTTTGATGAATCAGCTGGGACGCACAGGTATAGATCACATAACCCAATGCCCCGTATACTATCAGAAAAAGGAAGAGTAGAAATTCAGGGTTAGCAGTCCGGGGTAATATTACAAAAAGCAACCCATTTAGAGCTGTTGAGTATAAAGTGTAACAACGCTTTTCTCATCTTTTACAACCCCGTAGTTACCATGCCCCCAACTAAGATTGCAGTGTATCAGATGATATACAATAAGGTCGAAGGTAATGTTTGAAGGAACTTTAATAGATACATATCCATTCTCATCAATTACCCCCTTAAGAGTGGAGGCTTTAACAACATCTGCAATGTTATCAGAATTAAGTTGAACACCGTTAATGGGATGAGCTGCGACTATTCAGTTTAATCATTTTCTATATGTTTAATCTTTGTATCTCTCACGCAGGTCATTACAGGCTTCGTTTATTACTTTCAATAGCTATGAACTCCGGTAAATAATTTGGAGTACATCCTTTTGATACCATTTCATCTTTGTACAGGCCGGTTTTCTTGCCGAGCGAAACGCAACGTGCCCGGAACTTTTTATCGTAAACACCTATCCAGCCCGCAGTAAAATTCATGGCCCACTGCACTTCGGACGCCTCCCCGGCAATGTTAGCTTCAATTGCAGAAAGCAGGTATGCAGTATTGTCAGGAGAAACTTGCCCAACCCATCTTAACCGCCCCTGATAATACCAGAAAACCCGTCTTTGAAGAGGCGAAGGGCTGTTTTCCCAGGATTCAATCATTGCAATAGTTTTCTTGTCTTTGGTAAGTTGATTGGCCATGAGCCAGTCTATTAATTGATTTCGCTCGTTAACAGGGTGGCCCTGAATATCCTTATCCAGTTTATCGACCACATCTTGCGTAAGAACCTTATTATCCATAATTAAGATGGCCAGCTGTCTGGGCAGGAAATCGCCGCTGGTCCAAAGCTCAATAGCCAGGGCATGATCCATCTTGATTTCCTTTGCCATTTTGCGCAGG
>NZ_DATHGC010000215.1:0-11868 GCF_035317785.1 Pedobacter sp.
TTGGGAATTCATCGATCTCATACTATTTCTTTTGATAGTGAATGGATTTGACCTGTTGAGCAATTTTAGGGCTAAAACGTTGCAGATGCCCGTATACAGAAGTATAACCATTGGGATGATTGATATATAAGGCCAGGCCAAAACCACTGTTCTGGACGCGCAATCTCGAAATATAGCCGTCAGCAATGGCATAAACCGGATAACCCTGGCGCTGGTTTGTCCGGAAGTCAATTCCTGAATGAAAGTGATTGGCACGAAGTTCTCCAAAAGAGCCCGCAAGGGCCGGTGGTACAATGTCGAGAGGGGGGCGGAAATCAACTAAAGGATATTTATTATTGCTGAAAATCTGCTGTCCGCTTGCGCCGGTGATCCCAAGTATGATCAATCCCAGTATCAAATTTAGTCTGATCATTAAATTTATTTTATATCAAAATTAAGTAGCTGCTGTCCGGCAAGCCATGCCTCGAGTTTATCACCCTGGTGTATCCGACCTACTCCTTCTGGCGTTCCGGTAAATATCAGGTCGCCTTTTTTTAGCGTTATGTATTGAGATACGAAGGAGATGATCTTTTCAAAGGAGAACAGGATGTTCCTGGTATTGCCGCTTTGCCTGATCTGGCCATTGATCTGAAGTACAAAGTCCAGGTCATAAATATCGCTGATGCCGGATTTGGGTACAAAATTGCTGATTGCGGCAGAGTTGTCGAATGCTTTGGCCAGTTCCCATGGCAGACCTTTTTCTTTATGTATATTTTGAATGTCCCGGGCTGTGAAATCAATGCCAAGTCCCAGTTCTTCATAATAATTTGACGCAAATTTTTCTGAAATGTGTTTCCCTTCCTTACATACTTTTAGCACTACCTCAAGTTCGTAGTGAATGTCTGACGAGAAATCAGGAAGATAAAAAGGTTTATTGTCTTTTAGAATAGCTGTATCCGGTTTGAGGAATATGACCGGACTGCCGGGTATGGGATTGTTGAGTTCTTTAGCGTGCGCCGCGTAATTCCGTCCTATTGCAATGATCTTCATTTTATACTTTTATAATGCGAATATCGCTAAAGTATTCATTCTAACCCACAAGAAACAATCATTTGAGGGTTATAAAACGGAAATACGTTTTACCACGGTTTCAGCTCCGGCCACTATTTTTAAAAAGTAGATGCCGGTGTTTAAGCGGTTAGGAATTGTGTAATTTTTTGTCTGTTCCCCTGGCTGGATACGCTCATTGGAAAGCGTAACAACTTCGTTACCTAATAGGTCCATGACCTTTACGAATAGATTTGACTCACGATCAATGCGCAATATGAGGTTAATCTGGTCGTCTACCGGATTTGGATAAACTTTTAATACAGTAAGGATCTTTTCAGGTTTAACCGGATTTTGCGGGATAGTTTTAGTACTGGAGATCAAATCACTATACTGTATGAAACCTAACCCGTATTTAGGCCTGTAAGTGGGCACGCTGGCCTTAATTTGCGGTGTTTTGTTGATTCTCCTTGATCCGATGCTGTTAATGGAGCTATCCGGTTTCTGGGCAAAAACACTAACGCTGCCCAAGGTGCTCATGCATATAATGCAAAAGAAGTTAAGGAGAAGCGCTATATGGTTTGTCTTGCTCATGTTTGATGATTGCCCAAAAATATAAATAATAAAACAATATAATCAATGATTTTGTTCGATAATCAGATTTTTAACAATATTTAACAAGTTATTACGTTTGGATGGGCTTTTGTACCTCGAAAGCTGATCCTGGCTTTAAATAAAAACGAGGACTGCAACTCCATAGGTCATTTATTTATTTGTAGTTTTGCCCCGTAAAAAAAATAGAAAGTGTCAAATCATAAAAATTTAAATGCACTTAGTGCTGGGGGGTTACTTGTAAGTTTAGGTATTGTTTACGGAGACATAGGTACATCTCCTATATATACTTTGAAAGCGATTTTTAATGCTGCGGTAACAGGAGGACAGGCCGTTGACGAAAATCTTGTGCTTGGTGCTTTATCCTGTATCATCTGGACACTCACATTGCAGACTACTGTTAAATACGTTGTTATTACTTTAAGAGCCGATAATAAGGGTGAGGGCGGGATTTTTTCTTTATATTCTTTGGTCAGAAAAAATGCAAAATGGCTGGTCTTACCTGCCGTAATTGGCGGTTGTGCGCTCCTGGCAGATGGCATCATTACTCCCAGTATTACGGTGACATCGGCCATCGAGGGGCTTAAACTGAAGTTTCCTGAAGTTCAGGTGATTCCTATAGTGCTGGCAATTATTACAGTTTTGTTTGTAATTCAGCAGTTTGGGACAGATCTGGTTGGCAAGCTGTTTGGCCCTGTGATGTTCTTATGGTTTGGTACCTTAGGTGCGCTGGGTATTTATTTTGTAGCCCAGGACCTCACTATTTTTAGAGCCCTGAACCCATATTATGCGGTTAACCTTCTTATCAATAATCCCTTAGCGCTGCTCATTCTGGGCGGGGTTTTCTTGTGTACAACCGGGGCAGAAGCATTGTATTCAGATATGGGACATTGCGGCCGCAAAAACATCAGGGTAAGCTGGATCTTTGTAAAACTCATGCTGATTTTGAATTACCTGGGACAAGGGGTTTGGGCATTGCAACATGGAAATTATGATGTTCATGATAATCCATTCTTTAAAATGGTCCCTGGCCAATACCTGTTGTTTCTTGTTGGCCTGGCAACGTGTGCTGCAGTAATTGCGAGTCAGGCCATGATCACGGGTTCTTTTACATTGATATCTGAAGCAGTAAGGTTAAACCTTTGGCCTAAGGTCAGGATCAATTATCCAAGTAATCAAAAAGGGCAGATCTACGTTCCGTCTATCAATTGGATCTTGTGGGCCGGTTGTATCACAATTGTGCTAATCTTCAAAAGTTCTTCCAGAATGGAGGGTGCATATGGTTTGGCTATAAATTTGACATTCCTGGCCACAACGATACTTGTTGCTGCTTATATGAAGCGTAAGAAGATTCCGGTATACATCATTGTCATCTTTTTAACAGTCTACGGTTTGCTGGAATCTACTTTCCTGATTGGAAACATGGCAAAGTTCTTTCACGGAGGATGGGTGACCGTAATGATTGGATCACTATTATTTACGGTGATGTGGAGCTGGTATGTAGCGAGAAAAATTAAGAACCGTTTTGTTAAGTATGTCGAAATAGAGGATTACTATCAGATCATTAATGAACTGAGCAGTGATATTTCTGTTCCAAAGTATTCTTCTCAGCTTGTTTATCTCACCAGCGCTAATTTCAAGACTGAGATTGAATCGAAGATTATATATTCCATTATCCAAAAAGAGCCCAAGCGTGCGGATGTCTACTGGCTGGTGCACGTGGACGTGGTGGATGAACCTTTTACAAGAGACTATAAGGTGGAGTTCCTCATCCCCGGTAAATTAATAAGGATAGACTTTAAGCTGGGTTTTAGGGTGGAACAACGGGTAAACCTGCTGTACAGAAAAGTAATCGAAGAGCTGGTTAAAAATGGAGAAGTGGACATTACGAGTCAATATACTTCACTAAATAAGCATAAGATTGCGGGTGATTTCAGGTTTGTACTGCTCGAAAAGCACCTGTCCAGGTTTTCAAAACTTAGCTTTTATGAACAAACCATAATGGATTATTATTTTGTCTTAAAAAGGTTAAGTCTGTCGGAAGAGCGAAGTTTTGGGCTGGATTCAAGTTACGTTGACGTGGAAAAGGTGCCGCTAATATTTGTGACGCCTGATGATATTGAAATGAACAGGTTGCCGGTATAAGCGGTCACACAAGAACCAATGCATAAAAAAAGGCTCCGGGGCGGCTTCCGTGTGCACCGGGTATCACAGTTGACTATGATGGGGTACTAACTTTTGATTTGACGGACAGTATTAGCATTCAGCAACAGTTCCATGCTACTTTCGGGCTTAAACGAGAAATCCAGATTGCTGCTGGTGAATGAGCCTTTTTGGCCTTAGACAATGTGCTAAAAAGAGCCTAATGACCAAGCTGCAAATATTAAACTGGCTGGCTGGAAGTGACCCCTTCGCTGCTTGAATGGATGGTTTTGCAGAGGTTCTTGGACACCTAGTGTATCCAATGCGTGGTCTTACGGCCTGATTTAATCTCAGACAGGGCTTTGAGATATACCTGGTTCTGTGCGTCTAAAAACCTGCTTATTCCTTCGGATTTCATTTGTGGTGTTTGATTTATTTGGTGTTATCATAACAAATTTACATATTTTGATGGAATCCGATAACAGCTGTTAATTGGATGCAATTAAATAACATAGCTTTTAAGGGGGTCGAATTCGACCCCTTATTGGTTTGAAGCAGGAAGTAACTAAAAAACTATTGCCGGCTGAACTGGGAGCTTTTTGTGATTTATAGTATGATGTTATCTTAGGCAGCTGCATCCTAATTTAAATCAGATCGGTTAGAGTGAAAATTTGCACGATTTATTTGTAACACTATTGATTTAAAGGTGATGGACGCTTTTTAATCGCTATATTTAATTTGGTTTGGATTACGACGGGTAGCGATACACAAGCTTAACCAGGTTAAACATGAAAGACAATTTATTGGTATTACTGATAACTTTAACCAGTTTCTCAGTTTCGGCACAGCAAAATTCATTAGGGATTTTTGAGGGACAAGCGGACATTGGAACAGGAACTAAAGCAGGATCCGGAACCTATCTTTCCCAAACGCAGCAATACATCATTTCCGGTGCAGGCACAAATATCTGGAACAACAGTGATGAGTTTCATTTTGTATACAAAAAAATGAAGGGTGATTTCATCTTGCACTCCCGTGCCGATTTTGTTGGCTGGAAGGGAGTAGACCCACACCGTAAGCTGGGCTGGATGATACGAAAATCCCTGAAGGCAAACTCGGCCCAGGTTAATGTATCTGAACATGGTGATGGCCTTACTTCGCTACAGTTCCGGCGTACAGATGGGGCTATGACAGAAGAAATCAGGTCAAAGGTTGATTCTGCTAATGTTCTTCAGCTGGAGCGGAAGGGCAATACCTATACCATGAGGATAGCCAGGTACGGTGAGCAATTTGTAACTGCCCAGGTAGCAAATATAGAGCTGGGAGATGAAGTATATGTAGGCCTGTTTGTAGGTTCACATCATGCAGATGCCAATGAAAGTGGGGTATTCAGCAATGTACGCATATCTGTTCCTTTTCCTGATCATGAAAAAGTTGCCATGACACTGGGCAGTGATGTTGAACTGGCAGAGATAGCTACTGGAAATCGAAAGATAGTACATTCAGTGCCCTATTCTATACAGGCACCAAATTGGACGCCTGATAATAAGAGCCTTATATTTAACGATGAAAAGGGAATACTGTACCGTTTTGGTCTTGAGGATTCAAAAACAGAGACTATAAATACCGGTGGCGTGACGAGCAATAATGACCATGTACTTTCCTTTGATGGAAAAATGCTGGGCATCAGCAGTAATACCAAATTGGGGTCTATAATTTATACGGTACCCACATTGGGTGGTGTGGCCAGGCAAATTACTCCTTTGGCACAGTCATACCTGCACGGCTGGTCTCCGGATGGGAAAGATCTGGTATTTTGCGGACAGCGAAATAATGAATTTGATGTTTATAAAGTTCCTGCTGCAGGTGGACCTGAAATACGGTTAACTGATGCTAAGGGGCTTGATGACGGGCCGGAATATACCCCGGATGGCAAATATGTCTATTTCAATTCAGTGCGTACCGGTATGATGCAAATATGGCGCATGAAACCTGACGGTAGTAATCAGGAACAGATTACATATGATAATAATCTCAACAACTGGTTTCCGCATATTTCGCCGGATGGGAAGTGGATCGTGTTTATATCTTTTTTAAAAGAAGAAGTTGAACCAGGAGACCACCCGCCATACAAGCATGTCTATATTCGCTTAATGCCAATTACCGGAGGTAAGCCAAAAGTACTGGCTTATTTTTACGGCGGGCAGGGTTCTATGAATACCCCTTCATGGTCGCCGGACAGCAAACAGGTCGCATTTGTAAGCAATTCGGATAAGATGCCAAAGTGATTAAATTTTCACGTTACAGAAAGTTCTACTGAGAATTTCTCTTCTTATCCGGAACAATATCAGATCCGTAGATCTTGCCCGGTTTCGCGTTATTTTCCCTAAACCCAGAGATATAATAGTTATTGGTTAGCTCTGTTGAGGCTCCGGTCGCGTGTAGCTTCGCATGTACGTTATCCCCGGTAGCGTCCCCTGGCATTCTTTGTGCGAAGTAAGAAGAGTACACATGCGCTTTTCCGCCTCTGTTGTCTATGCCGGGAGCACCGGACCGTTGGAAGTTCGCCTGTTGAAAACGTACTGTACCGCTATTTATGATAGCTCCTACGGTAGGACTGCCCCAAAATGCACTGTTGTACAGGATAAGTTGAGCATCAGGGTGAACTTTATCGGTATTAGCTTCGCCTCCCATAAGAACATATGACCTGACAGGTTCTGCTGTCCGTGTATTAACCAATTCGGAGTTGATCGCGATCAATTTGGTGTTTTTGTCGGCGTCTTCTACAAATAAAGAATACGAGCATCCGTCTGAACCGTGACCTATGACCGTCATTTCTCCTGGATCCTTACTGGTTATTGCGTCCTTCAGGAAATGTATACCGTAGAATGACCCGAAAACGAAATTGTTGAAGATCGTTTGGTTTTTAATATCGGCGAATTTAAGCGCGCTGCAATTTGATTGTACAAAACGTGTCAAAGATATTCTCGGATATCCCTGCCCTCCTTGTGGAATTCGTGATCCATAATGCGGATTGAGCTGCATATTCCGGATAAATCCACCTTCAGCACCTCCGCCTACCCAAATGCCTGCTCTTGCGAATACGCCGGCAAAATAATCAACATAATGTTTGCTCGTGTTGTATGAAGCGAGGTCTATTCCTTTATCGCCGCCCCCTACGGTCACATTAACAATATATACGTTTGGACCTTGTCCCTGGATCAGGAACGGGGTTACCCTGGGGTTCTCAGCGCTAAAACCGTCAGTTGCGATATTAAGTTGCACGATCGTAAGTCCTCTGATACCAGCACTTGCCTCGAGCTGTATAAGTGAAGCGCCTTTTTCTCCGGCAGCACCGCCAGCATAAGTTGTAAACACGCCTACACCACCACTTTGAGTATGGTGCTGTACATCCCATGTTCCTCTCAATTCCACTCCTGAAGGAACTTTGATAGGATTGTTCACCAAATATCTTCCACCGGGCAGATACACTGTACCTCCGCCGGCAGCCTTAACTTCGTTAAGTGCTTTTTGCAGTTGAGCCGATACATCTTCTGTCGGTTGGTCGTTGTTAAAGCCCGTTGCTCTTGGCAGATCGACTTTCAACACTTTGTTGGACGCCGGCCTCGGGTGTACTTTAATGTCTGTTACTACATTTTTAGGAATCGGGTCAAACAAATATTCCTTGCTATTATTGATCTCAACTTTGGCAGATCTGCTGTCATTTTTGATTTCCAATTTGCCGTTATAGCCGGAGTTCACCGATTTGAGTGTATTCACGTCTGATCCCAGAAACACATGACCGGCAGGTTTTTTAAACTCGCTCTGGGTGAGCAGTACATTACCATTGTTTATTTTAAGCGCGTAGTTGCTGTAATCGCTAAACGTACAGCTTTCAAAGGATATAACTCCGTCGCTGCCATCGCTGACGATAGGCCCGGTGAAATCTACACCGTTGAATTGGACGGAAGTTTTGAAATCGTTATAGAAATATACGGCCTTACCATCTTTTTCAGCTCCAAATGTAGAGTTGGAAATAAGCAAACCGTATGGGTTGACGGCCTGAATATATAAACCGGTTCGGCAATTTTTGATATGAGTTTCGTAAAACTGCGCGTTTGGGGTATCGGAGAAACCGGATTCTCTGCCGACCCACATACCCGTCTTATAATCGGATACATACAGATTAGATACATATTCCCAATCTGAGCGGTGCATATTGAATCCTGTGCCGTTCGCTTTCGTGTACCCTGCTACCTTGGCAAGGGAGGGTGAACCAGGAAGCCCTGAATTTGCCCAGTACTTCGGGTCTATTTTGACATTCTCGATACGTCCGATATCGGTGCATACATGGACCTCGATCCCTGTACTGAGGGCGGTCATGTAGCTATTCAAAACATAATGCAGTTCGCTGGGAGCGGAATAGAAACCGTTGTAGGCGTTTACAAGAGTTACGTTTTCAATTGTCACACAGTCGCCGCCTGGTTGAAATAATGTCCATGGATATGGTTTTATGTCGTTGATATCCTGTTCAGGATACCAAATTGACAGGTTCGTCACGCCGGTTCCCGAATTCATATCTATAAACCTGTCGGCTATGTTTGTATAGGTAGTGCGGAGTGCGTTGCCAGCCTGGGAGTCGTTCCACCAACTTTCAACGGTTCCGTTATAATTGGGTGCGTTTTTGCCAACGCGCACTTCAAGAATGGTTCCAAGAACTTTCCCTTTGTTTGATTCAGGATCCGCCCAGTCGCCGCGAAGCTGTACACTCGTTGGGAGATTCAGAACATATTCGTGTTTAAAGTCTTTCATTGTTTGGTCTGCGCCCTGACGCACTCTAACGCTCTTGGTGGCGGTTTGCGTACTGCGGAACTCATAATTACCCGCCGGTATATACACTATACCACCGCCATTGTTATATGCGACATCAATTGCAGCCTGGAAAGCCGATCTGTTGTCAAACCCCGGCTTGGCTTTCGCACCAAATCTAGGATCGGTCACTACAAAGTCGGATATGACCCGATCTTTTGTAGGATAAACAGGTTTTATGCTTTGTTGGTTTACTTGCTGTCTGATCGCCCCTACTTGAGCATTAGTAATGTTTGCAATAAATAGTGCTGTAATGGCGATCATAGCTATTTTACTCCATATTGAAACTGTTTTTGCAATTCTGAAATTTACCCTGCTCATATGGCTTTTCAGGCCTGCCACGTTTTTGAAGTGGTCTCTGGTCCTCATTGCGCTGTTTAAATTACCGTGCTGCTCCATAACATTATTGCTTTTTAAAAGACTACTATTATTCTGTCGAATTGCTCGGCTAAGATATAGTTTTGAAGTAACAGATATATTTTAAAAAACGGAGAAGTTTTAAAAGCAAAACCCTGAAGTTGAGGAAACAATTCGTTTATACGATGTGAAACGCATCATTGTTGGCCATACCATTGTACCTGCTTATGGTATTCCTGGCGATGCTCAATTCGGCATCGATCTCTATGCGGTTGATAAAAATGGAGATTACATCACTTACCTGCATCTATATTAAATCGTCATCATTAATGGCTTTGATCCGCTTTTCTCTTTTGATATCAAATGATACGCCTAAAATTTATTTGTATTAAGGGAGAATATTAAAACTCTTGAGCACTTCTTTTAATGATTGAGGATCTAAAAACTGTATCGCATAAATGCCCACCTTCTTTGCAGCTTCAACGTTTGCAGGATTGTCATCTATAAACAAAGATTCTTCGGCCTTGATACCAAACCTTTGCAAAAGTAACTCGTATATCCTATGATCAGGCTTGATTAATTTTTCCTCGCCCGAAACAATGATTCCATCGAATTGCTTTAAAAAGCCGTATTTTTCATAAGCTACTTTAATCTTTTCGGCTGACCAGTTCGTTAGACCAAAGATATTGTGTGTTTTGCTGACCTGGCTCAATATTTCTACCGTTCCCGGAATATCGGATCGCAGCATAGTGTCCCAGCAATCATCGAACATGGCAATTTGCTCACGGTACTCTGGGAATTGTTTCTGAAGGATTTGTACCGCCTCGGCAAAAGACCGGCCCCTGTCCTGTTCCCGGTTCCAATCATCATTGCATATATTTTTAAGAAAATAATTCATTTCATTTTTATCTACAAAATGCTTCTCATACAGATACCTGGGGTTCCAGTCAAGCAAGACATCTCCAAAGTCGAATATTATATTCTTGATTTCCATATATTTTATTTTTGGCCCCGCAATATTTGCAAAACCTATATTGTAATCTCTATCCAGTTTCCCTCATTGTCCTCAACAATGCTTTCATAATAACCGTCTCGGTTAATACGTGGTTGTCCTACCACAGTATAGCCGTCTGTTCTGATCCGGTCAGTAAGCAGATCCACCTTTTCCCTGCTGCCAACTGATATGGCAATATGGGCATAACCTCGGACCATTCCCCGTTTTCTCGCTGAAACCTTAGAAAGTATGAACTGAATGGATGCCTTAAGCTCTCATACTTTTCGTTGCTTATCTATCATATTAAAATATTTTGAATAAAAAGCTTTCGATTCCTCCATATCGCTGACCCATAATGTCACATGTTCCAATTTCATAGTATTTTTATTGCAAATAAATGCAATTTTGCACTTTTTTTGCAATAAAAAATTTCATCTTAAAATAGATATCCTCGATATCCTGATAGAATTCGGAAAGTATGTAAAAGGACGTATTGCCCTACAGGACTGGAACAAGGGCGTCGCTTTTAAAAACATCAAGATCAGGAAGATAAATTAGGAAAGCTTCGGTAAGGCTCAATAAAGGCAAGTAATCAGATGATCTTAAGATTCTTAAAGCGCAAATCGTCCAGTTTGGGATCATCACTTGGAAGTTCGGTCACCAGAACATTCACTCCATGCAGGCCACAGACTACAAAAGATTCGCTGGTACCTATTTTTTTGCTATTGCTGAGCACAACCACCGTTTTGGAGCCTTTCAACATTGCCTTCTTTACAGCCCCGTCCTCTCTTATTGCTGAGGTTATGCCGAAATCCTTTGAAATTGCACAAGTACCCATAAGATAAAGATCGACAACGAACTCCGATGCCTCAGCACATGTTCTGGCGCCCGTATTTGTTTGTGTATCCCTGTTATAGTTCCCGCCAAGTACAATTACCTCTATGTTCCGGAACCTCGCCAACAAAGGAACCAGGGCTATATTATTTGTTATAACCCTAAATGAGGCATTGGTTGGTAAACATTCCGCAACCGCACATATCGTGGTTCCACCATCCATGAACACGCTCATCCCAGGCTTAAACAAAGGCTGGACCTTCATCCCAATGATCTCCTTTTCTGTAGACTGAAAGTCAGCCCGGTCCTGAAAGGAAAGTGGATTTTTATCACGCGATATCGCTCCCCCTCTAACTTTTGACAAAAGACCATTCTCGTCCAGGTAGTCAATGTCTCTGCGAACTGTGTCCTCGGAAACTGACAGGCCCGCAGACATTTGACTATAGGTGACCGTACCTGTATTCTTCAAACTGGAGATTATATACTCGAACCGTTTTTCTCTGATCATTTCCCAACAAATATAATTCTTTCAGCCCGTTGCATAAAATGTATATGTTGCAATTATTTGCGAATTTGCAAATAATTGCATTAGTTTGCAATATGGAAAATAACCAGGTAACAACGAAAGCAAAAAAAGCAACACAATACATATTCCTGGTGTGCGGGTTTGCTGTCTCAAGCTGGGCGCCGATGGTACCTTTCGCAAAAGAAAGGCTACACTTGAATGATGGTAATCTTGGGCTGCTTCTATTGCTTTTTGGGACAGGTGCGATTTCAATGATGCCGATAAGTGGATACTTCTCTAAGCTTTATGGTACACGAATCGTTATATTGATTTCGGGACTGGTCGCTGCTATCTTCCTTCCCTTATTGTTATTGATGCCAAATCCCTGGATGATGGGAGCTGCACTTTTTGTTTTTGGAGGGGGTATCGGTGTCATTGATGTAGCGATGAATTCCCATGGTATCCATGTTCAGAACCATTATGGGCGTCCCATAATGTCATCCCTTCATGGTCTTTTTAGTGTAGGTGG
>NZ_DATHGC010000216.1:0-10110 GCF_035317785.1 Pedobacter sp.
TTCACATCCCATGTTTTACCCTCATCCCGGCTAATACAGGCCCTTTCGCCATATGGTTCACGGCGGTAACCATATACCACCACTAACCAGCCATTCTTAAGCTGGATAAGATGCGGGGGGAAGCCCCAGATGCCGGTATCATGCAGCGGTGTCCAGGTTTTCCCTCCATCATAACTTTCAGATTGCATCAGGAAATTCTGACGGTCCCTCCGTTCATGTCTGAACATAGCCAGCAATTTACCGCTTGCAAGTTCAACCATATGGGGCTCGCCAAGTCCCGTACCCGCCGCTGCCATAGCATCCGGTTTTTTAATATCCGCTATCACCTTCCAGGTTTTACCGTCATCTTTAGACTCTTCTATGGGCATGGTTGGTTTTCCGTTTAATTCGCCGTTGCCGATGTACAACAAACGGCCATCTTTCAGCTGAATCGGTCCGTGAGGGGCCGAGCCAACCGTTGAAACAGGCTCCTGCCAGGTTTTGCCGCCATCTTCAGAGCGTCTTACCCAGTTACCCAGCCATTTCTTCCGGGTTTCCGGAGTAATCTTTTCAGCGATCCGTGCGTAACGTTCATAAGCTGTTGCATAAGTTGGCAGCGTAAAGGCGACAGAAGTGAACCAGCTGACCAGCAAAGTTCCCTTCAGGGTCTGGATGATACCTGCATCCCGGTCATCAAGAGGAGTATTGGTGATGGTTTCAGGAACAGACCAGGTTTTTCCCTGGTCAAGGCTGCGGATGATCTGGGTTTTCCCCCAGGGGCACACATGTGCGTCCCGGTCACCGGAAAATGCGACAATCAGCTCCCCTTTATCTGTCTTCCCTATAGTGGGCCACCCCATATAGCGATCCGCCTCAGTTACGCGCTTCTTTATCACAGGGTGCATTCTGGTATCAATCCCATATTCACTGCCATCTCCCAGAAACTTCCCCGGTTCCCGGCAAATCACTTTGGTTTCAATAATAGTAGCTATCGCGTTTGTAGTGTGCCCGGGCATGGCAGCCCAGGAAGGTACAGTTACCCACCCGGCAGTAGCAGCAACACCTGCCATTCCCAGAAACTTACGCCTGTTTACCTGATCTGCTCGTTTATTATTTTTAGACTTCATCTCTATTCTATTTTTAAATGTAAATGGCAATTATTTAACGCTGTAATCTTTCCAGTTAGAAAGCTGGTACATGTGCTCCCCCGCCTTTTCCAGATATCCATTTTCCAGCAGCAGCTTCAGCCGATCAGCACCCTTTTGAGGAGTCCAGTGAAATTCCCGCCACACCGCGCGTTCATCATCCGCAGCCGGCGGCCATTTGTAGACCTCCAGGGGATCTGACTTGAATTTCCATGGCGTACGATGAGCGCGCTGGACTTTCTGAAAACCCTGCAGCTGCCGGTTCGCATCCCGCCATCTCGTCCAGGCAGGCGCAGCAACAGCAATGTCAAGTTCTTTAGCCAGATCAGAGAACAATTTCTCCTGCGTTCTGGCTTCCGGCTGACCCCAGGTACCGATCCATGTATTGTATTCAGGAATAGGGTTCCATGCTTTCACAATCATACCTGTCAGCATTTCTTTCGAAGTCCCGGAGGCTGCAGCCTTACGGATCGCCGCAATGTCCAAACGCGATCCGGCAAATTGCCTGATCTGCCGGATATGCGGGATCATGAGTTCTACAAAAGTTTCCGGAGGAAAAGGCAAAGGAAACTTAGAAACATACGAAGTATCCGTTTTCATTTTCTCCAGTCCGGCAAGTACGCGGTCTGCACGGCTGATATCCTGTCGCGGATCTGCAGTTCCCAGCCGGTGCTCAGGCATTGTCCACCAGTAGGTATCCCAGGTTGGGCCAGAACGCACATCCTGGATCAATTTCAATGCCTCCAAAATAGCCGGAGCATTGCGCGGGCCCCAGATGCCCTCCGAGATCTCCCTGAGTATCTCATCAGGATCACGGTCCGGATTCCACAGCAATTGCGCGGAGGAATACATGGTAAAAATATTACACAGGTGATAAGCTTCCATCTCCGACCAATAGGTGATGGGCTGTATCTTGCTTACACCATCTTTCATCTGGTTGTAAAAATGCTTCAACACTTTAGTATTGACATACATGGTCGGCACCTGATCCGTTTCCATCTCAGTGGTATACCAGCCCCATACCCCCATTTTAATGTTACGCTGCTTCGCCTGGACATGAAGTTCTTCACGTTTTCCCGGGGCATAAGCATGAGGAATACTGCTTTCAAGTAATGTAGCATCACCAAAACCATTGTCAATTAACTGCTGCATGTAGTCAGCATCCGAACCGGATGCCCAGAAATCCACACCCAGTTTAACATCAGGATTCTTTGCCCTGAATTTATCCAGCAGTAAACGCATGTATTTAAACACATCGGCACGGTTCTCCAAAGAACCCGGATCATAATAATGAGTGATTAGCATGTCTACATACGGGGCCATTTCAGCGTACCCCTTATAGTATTTTTCAAAAGTTGCACGCACATCAGGATCATCGAAAGCAGTTTTGCCTTTCGCAGGTTTGTAGGCTACAGAAGGATCTGTCCATCCATAATCATTAAACTGTGCTGCCCAGACCCAAAGACTTACGTCCTGCCCGTTTTCCTGGAGAGATTTTGCAAATGTTTTCAAGCGTCCCCTAAATGCTTCCGCAGAGCCCAGGATGGAATAATTCGCTACAGTTTCCATTAGCTGGCATCCGCTGAATCCAAAAGAATCAAACATATCGACATAATTTACGATCTGCGAGTTACTGTACATCCAGACATTAAGACGCTTATCGGCATCAGGATTGGTAAAGACACCCCGGACCAGCGTAGGTGACCATGGGCACAAGGTCCATTCACGTTTGCTGATCCATGGACTTTCAGACACCTTCAGGTCAGGAATAACCAGTCCTGAACTTCGCTGCTCGCTCTTCAGGATAAGATGCTGCACTGCCCTCTTTAGTCCGTTTTCTGTGTTGCCCGTTGCTATGATCAATGGGTGTACCCCGGATGTCCGCGTTTGCAGCGCAAATGCTTCCGGTGAATCCTTTGGTGCAGTCACCCCTAAAAATGGCTCTAAATCATTGGAAAATAGTAAAATGGCAGGTACTTTCCCGGGAACTGATTTCAGGCTTGACACTACCCTGGGCTGCACATTCAGCACTTTGGTAAGGTAATCGGAAAGCCTGGTTACAATACGTTTCTCCAGGGCTGTTTTCGGAACCGCAACTATATAAGCCGCTTTACCTTTTGGAAGCTTTATCTCCGCATAGCCCGTCTGAGCAAAAGCGAGTAGCAGTACAGTTACGAGTTTAATAAATCTGTTGGTCATTTTCTATTTGTGTTTTAAGCTTATCATTCAACATTAAATATTTATAGCATCCGGTATTCTTTCCAATTGGCCAGCCGGTAGGTATTGGTGCCGCATTTCTCAACATGCCCTTGCCTGATCAGCAGATCCATATATTCCCTGGATTTTTCCGCCGTCCAGGTAAATTCTCCGCCTCTGACTGCGACTGCATCTATATTAAATGTGTACGGCAAGCGCTGTTTGCGTTGAATGTTTTGTATCCGCTGCAGGTAGCGGTCAGCATTGCGGTGAAGGATCCAACCCGGCATTTTTAATTCCAGATTAAGTTCTTTGGCCAGTTGTTCCAGCATTTTCTCCTGCATATTGGCCTCCGGCTGACCAAATGAGCCGATCCAGGTATTGTATTCAGGCACGGGCTGCCAGGCTTCATGGAGCATCTTCGTCAGCTCTGATTTGGAAGCTCCTTCTTTTGCTGATCCTTTAATCGCATCCATTTTGACACGTGAAACAGCAAAAGCCCTGATTTGCCTCAGGTGCGGAAGTATGAGTTCAATAAATGTAGCCGGTGGAAAGGGCAATGGAAATTTGGAAACAAAATCCCTATCTGTTTTCATTTTCTCCAGCGCTGCAATCACCTTTTCTGCCCGCTTAACATCCAGATCCGGATGCGCAGTGCCCAGGCGATAGTCCCCGGTTGTCCACCAAAATGTATTCCATGAAGGCCCGGATCTTACATCCTGAATCAATTTTAATGCTTCCAATACCGGAAGTCCGTTCCGCGGGCCCCAGATACCTTCGGCAATTTCCCTGAGAATCTCGTCAGGATCACGGTCAGGGTTCCAGAGCAGCTGGCCTGCGGCATACATGGTAAATATATTATTCAGATGATAAGCTTCCATTTCCGACCAGTAAGTGATCGGCTGGATCTTATGAGCCCCGTTTTTGATCTCCTGATAAAACCCTTTCAGAGCCTTTGCATTTACATGCATCATTGGCATCTGATCTGTTTCGTACTCGGTCATATACCAGCCCCACATACCCATTTTCAACCCCTTCAGCTTAGCATCTTTATGCAATGTTTCGCGTTTACCTTCGGTATAGATATTGGGAAGGCTCATTTCAAGCAGCAGGGCATCTCCAAAACCATGATCCGTCAACTGCTGCATATACGCTGATGGTGATCCGGCCGCCCAAAAATCTACCCCAAGCCGGACATCCGGATTTTTCGCCCTGAATTTTTCCTGAAGCAGTTTCAAATAACTGAATACATCATCCCTGTTTGTCAGGGAACCAGGGTCATAAAAATGGGCGATCAGCAAGTCTGCATAAGGTGCCATTTTCGCATAGCCATTATAATATTTTTCAAATGTGGCCCGGACTTCAGGATCAGTAAAAGCCGTATTTCCTTTTGAAGGTGCATAAACTACATCCTTGTCAAACCAGCCATAATCATCAAACTGGGCTGCCCATACCCAATACGTAACATTTTGTCCATTTTCACGAATCGCCTTTGCAAACTTTATCTGACGGTCACGGAAAGCCTCAGCTGACCCCATCGCCGCATAATTTGCCGGCGTTTCCATCAACTGGCAGCCGCTGAACCCAAACCAGTCAAACATTTCTACATAGTCCTTAATCTGCTGATCCCCGTATAACCAGATATTGAGCCGCTTATCGGCGTTAGGATTTGAAAACGACCTTCGCACCCTGTCCGGCGCCCAGGGACAGATCGTCCATTCTCTTTTTGCAATCCAGGGATATTCCGATACATTAACTACAGGAATGACCAGGCCCGGCCTAATTTGCATGCTTTCCAATATTAAATGCTGGACAGCTCTTTTCAGGCCCAGTTCTGTTTTACCTGTCGCAACTATTGCGGGGTGATTACCCATCATCCGGGTTTGAAGCTGGTACGCTTCCGGCGACGAAGAAGTAATCGCGGATGCTGATTTCGAGGACAGCACAATCGCAGGATTACCTGAAGGAACGGCAGCAATTACAGCAACCCGCTTGGCAGGATGTTTCAGTACATTTGTTAAGTAAGTCAGCAAACGATCTGTAATCCGTTTCTCCAGTGGAGTTACCGGTTGAGATACTACGTAGGCTGACTTTCCTGCTGTAAACTGAACAGGTTCTTTTTTAGTATCGTTTACCGTCTGCCCATAGCCAATACCTATGGTCACACACCAGGAAACCACAGTAAATAAAACATATTTTCGAGTGAAACAGATCATATCGTCACAAAGGCTGTTTCGCATTTCTGGATGCAGGAAGTGATTTTACATAATTTTCTAACTGTAATAAAGCAGAAACAGCTACCGCGTTGCAGCCTGGCCAGTCTATGGTCAATAACGGCCTGCCAAAACGCACATCAGAACTCCAGGTTGAATACGCACCAGTCTGTTGCTGGGCAAGTACAATGGAATTGCCGGCATTAATGGCCTTAGCCAGGTAGTCCTTATGCCCGGTAGCGCGGTGAAGAGCGAGTAAAGACATAATCCACATACCGGTATGCACTTCCATAGGCACATAGCAGGTATATTGTTCCATCACCGTCGGTGTCGGACAACGGTTTGAAACACATTTGTCTGTCGGTTGCCACAACACAAACTGATCCTCGATATAATGGTTCAGACGCTCTGCAGTTTTCACAGAATCAGCACCGCCGTAGTGGACCAGGTACCTGATCATTTCGTTGGTATCCCAGTGTTCGAGGTTTTGATAAGGGATTTTCGCTCCGATATCCTCATACATACCTTGCCAGCGACCAGTGCGGACAGGATTCTCCATTACCCATGCTGCAGCTTTTTCGCGGCTCGCAGCATATTTTGGATTAGGCTGAATTTCTTCCAGTATCCCCAAAAGACGGGCAGGTGTAACTGCGTTTGACGTATATTCTTCAACAGTTTTACCATTCCTCGGATCAACTCTATAGGGCCATGAACCATTGCCGGTCTGTAAGTCAACGAAAACATCAGCGATATGGCGCGCATAGTCCAGGTATTTCTGATCCTTAAACTGACGGTACAAAGCCACCATGCCCTCGCCCACCCGGGCGGATCTGAAGAGTGTGATGTTTTTACCTTCAATATACCCTTCTGTCCTGCCCTGCTCGATCGTAGAGAAAGGAAATAAACTGCAGCGCCAATCTGCAGGAAGTCTGTTGGCCAGCAGCCAGTCACCATATTGCTTTGCCTGCTTTAGTGCCGCAGGTGCAAGTTTGCCAGCAGGAAATTGTATGGCATAATCCAGGTAAGCAAATACAAAGCTTGGATGATGCAAAGCAGGGAAAGCCATTAATCTGCGCTGACCGCTGATACTTTCTTCACAGCAGCTCCAGCAGGACCGCGGCATATCACCCTCAAATGGTTCAATTTTGTCACGCGCAGGAGCAAGCAAATAAGTCATTGCACGATCAATAGAACCCTTCCAGTCCGCAGGTTCCTGTGCTACGCCATCAAATCCGGGCGATTTATAGAAACGCCTGCGCCAGGCTGAACACAGCGGTTTGTCTTCAGCGTCAACCGCCCAGGCTATGATATCCACCGGCCCAAAGCTGAGACCAGTCCATTCTTTTGCCATATCATATTCAGGCGACTTTAACCTGATGGTCTTTGCGTTGCTGTCATCAGCATCAGCAAACTGGATGACATATCCGGCAGCACCCTTTATGGATTCCCAGGTCCATTTAGGAGCATACACATATCTGGGCGCATAAGTATTCCAACCCGTTTGTTTCAGGTTCACCTCCCAGCGCACAGGTTCTTTTTTTTCATCAGGCGCCTCCAATCCCAATGCCGGGGCCTCTTCTGCCCTTACCAGGCTGACCGGCAATAAAGCCGCACTAACAGCCAAACCCGCCTTACCCAGAAAATCTCTGCGTGAATTGCCTGCAATTTCATTTTGATTTTTTTTCTCTTTCATTAGATCACATTTTAAATACCTATGCATAACGGATATAGAAATACAGCACCATAACGGTAAGAATCGCCCACCAGATAAAAGGATTGCGCAGCCCCCGCTGCTGCTCACGTTCTGCAGGAAGCAGCGAAAGACTTGCCCTGTTCCAGATCAATCCCTGTAATTCCGCCTCCGGCTTCGGCTTTGTCAGTAAACTTATTCCCGCACACGCAGCCATACAGGCCCAGAATACAATACCCGTCCGGTTAAAAAACGGCATCTGCGGAAATAAAAATTCCATGACCAGTGACAGCGGAATGGTTAAGATCCCCGCCGTAAGCGCCCCTGTATGCGTCGTACGCTTCCAAAGGATACCCAACAGGAACATCGTAGCAATTCCGGGAGTAAACAGACCGTAGGCATTCAGCAGATATAAGAATACAGGTTTCTCGGAATGTGCCACTAGCAGAGCCGTGCAGATAATTCCCAGGATAATAATAATTATACCTGAGCCCCTTCCAAACCGCACCGACTGCGCTTCAGTGGCATGAGGACGAAAATAGGGTATAAAAACGTCCATGGTCAATATCGTGGTGCATGAGTTGATTGCCCCTGAAAGGTGCGACATCACCGCCGCGATCAGGCCCGCCATAACAAGACCAACTAAGCCGGACGGCAGCAGGTTTTCTACCAGGGTAGGGAAAAGCAGGTCGGGCTTATCAAGATTGGGAAACAATTTAGGGGCTACAAGAGCTGGTACCGTGATGATAAGCGGAATTAAAAATTTAAGATAATCTCCAAAAATCACGCCGATCCGGGCATGCCATTCATTTTTCGCGGCCAGCGTACGCTGAACTATAAACTGGTTTGTGGCACAGTAGAATACGCTGATACACAATAACCCGCCCAGGTACATTGTCCAGGGAAAGTCCGGATCATTGGCCGGCAGGATCAGATTCCAGTCCTTCGATGTTTCCATTACAGCACCCATCCCCCCTGCAGCATTCACAGTAGCAATGGATAAGGCAATTCCTCCCATGATCAGGATCACAAGCTGGAGCATTTCCGTCCAGATCACCGCACGCAGCCCTCCTGCAATCGTATAAACGCCTGTAGCAACAGCCAGGACCACCACACTGGTCAGTATTGGTATTCCGAGCAATGAATGCAATGAAAGCGCCCCAAAATAAAGCACAGCCCCAATCTCCACAAAAACATAGGTCAGCAATACCAGGATGGAATAAATAGTCCTTGCACCTCCCCCAAATCTTTTTTGCAGGAATTCGGGCATGGTGTAAAACCCGTTACGGATATAAAATGGCAGAAAGATCCAAAGCAATGCATTGAAACCTATCAAAATAGCACCCCATTCCATGGCTATGGCTACAAATCCCCTGCTGTAAGCCACACCCATAGCACCTACCAGGTGATGACTGCTGATGTTAGAGGCAATAATACTTCCGCCGATCATCCACCAGGGCAGCTTATCACCTGCCAGGAAATAGTCACGTTTTGTCCGCTGACCTTTGCGCGAAGCGTAAAAACCCAAGCCGATCACCGCGAGAATATATGTTCCAAATATAAAGGCATCCAGTGCCGAAAGGTTCAGGTTCATCATCTGTCTTTATTTTCCCGGTTTATTGATTCGACGGCATCGCCGGCAAAGCGGATGAGGGTTTCCAGTCCTCCTTCCGCAAAAGGGCTTTGCCAAACTGAATAAATATCCTGAGCGTACAATTCTTTATTCGGGAGATAGCCGATATGGCCGTTTACTACGTTCATCACAGCCAGGGCAGACCCGGGAAAACGTGTTCTCAGTTCCTGCTGAAAAGCAGAATAGGCCTCATTAGGCTGTCCGATTAAAAATGAACTGCCCAATTGCCACACCCACAATGGCATAGCCGTGACTTTACCTTCACCCACTACTTTTCGCACGTTCAGCTTTCGCGACAACCGTTCTTTCAGGACGTGGTCCCTGCATTCCTCCCATTCTTTTTCAATTTCAGCAAGCGATGGCAGTTCCTTTAAAGGCAATGGCACGTCTATCATTCTTGCCCAAATTGCGGTTGAAACCTTTACCGCAGCCGGTTTCCAAATGGCTAAAGGCGCTCCGGACTCCACAACTTTATCAAAACCCAATGCCTGTGCTGGAGGCAGCATAGCCTGCAGTGCAGACAACACGCTAAATCCCAGCTGCCGGCCATGCCGGTCAGCCAGTTCCGTATCGCCTGAATATTGTTCGGCAGGCGCTAATTCTCCGGAAGCACCCTGAAGGAACAGGCAGGGCGCATGGGTTTCAGTCTGTATCATTTCCCGCATGGCGCCAACGTAATCCGGCGAAATCAGGAGATTGTCCCAGGCCAGCGTCGTAGGGTGGCAGGCATAGTTGACCAAAGTTCCGGTAATTCTGCCTTTTCCGTCGGTTATTCTTCCCACAAGAACAATATCATCCGCCTTCATATCCGGATTAAAACCCACGACAATACGGTCCTTGCCTTTTTCAGGCAGATCCCGGTTTGCAGCAAGACTGCAAGTACCATATTTCCAGGTCAGGACAGCAGGGCGGGCATCGCCTAGGGCAATTCGCGCAGTTTCAATTGCTTTTTTCTGAAGCTGCAGCAGATAAGGTTCTATATGGTTGCCGCCCGCTTTGACTGCGTCGCTGCGGCAAATGCCAGGACCCGCATGGGTATGCGAAAAACAGATCATCAGCCCGGAAGCTTCTATTTCGAGTGCCTCCAGTATGGGCTGGCGAAAAAACCGTTCATCGTCCATATTTTTCCACCATCCCAGATCCATAGCGATCAGAATCAATGGCTGCGCTTCTGTTTCTGATCGGAAAGTGATGCAGGTTAACACGAGATCCTTGTGTAATCCCGTTGCCACATCATTTACCGCTGCCCCCCAG
>NZ_DATHGC010000217.1:0-2079 GCF_035317785.1 Pedobacter sp.
ACAAAATAAGCGGACAGTGAGGTGCCGGTCTTTATGCTGGTGCGGCTTTCCCAGAGTTTCACGTAGCTGATATGAACTATTTCTTTTGCCTGTTCGGTATCGAAACCAAACTTGAACTGGCATAACAGGCAGAAACGCAGGAAATTCTCCTTGAAAAAAAGCTCGAAACTTTCTCTGTTCAGAGGTTCTCCGGAGGGGGGAGAACCCATGCGGGTTGCAGCTAAATTCTTTTTCAGTGTCATTTCGGTTCTGATCAAATATAATTTTTTTTGTCTTAAATAAAAATAAACAGTCGGTGATCAGTGAGATTTTAATCGGGTATTCATCCGGGTAATCTGTGCCCAGGTTGGGTACAAGGGGGTTGCGACTGGGCTGGTCTTTTTCTCAAAACTGGCATATAAATATGGCCCAGCAAGTATTTAATTTTACATCATTCATTAATAATAAAAATAACGAGTATGAAAAATTCATTTAGAGTTCCGCAACTTCTTTTACGCATCACCTTGGGCGTAGGCTTCCTCACACCTGTTTTTGACAGACTCGGGTTTCTGGGTCCATTCGGAGGCAGGAATATAGAATGGGGCAATTGGGAGAACTTCATAAATTATACAGGAACATTAATGCCTTTCCTGGATAGACCGGCTGTCAACATAATGGGTGGTATCGCCACTTTCGCCGAAGCGACTATTGGAATTCTGCTGATCGTCGGATTTAAGACAAGACAGATGGCAATTGGCAGTTGTCTGCTGACGCTTGCTTTTGCAACGTCAATGTCCATATTTATCGGCATCAAGGCACCGATCAACTTTGCGACATTTCCTTTTTCTGCCGCCAGTCTGTTGTTAGCGACAATTCCTGTTTATGCGTGGAGCATAGATGCGTTATCCACAAGAGGGGCTCAATCTCATGCCGCTTTATGAAAAAGTCGCTAGTTCTCTTAATTATATCCCTGCCATTTTTTGCTCAAGCACAGTTGGAGACATATGGCAGGTATACTGCCGGCGGTTATGTTGAACCAAATATCAATTACTTTGGATCGAAGAGGATCACAGAAAAGGTTGCTTTGACTTTCTTTGGTCTGGTTGAGCAAAAATGGGGTCAGGCACTCATTGGCACCACCTATTCTCCATCCAAGTTATTTAGTGTTGGCGGACTGATTGGTATTGAACATGGGACCAACAGTCCCCGTTATGCTGCCAGTATCTGGAAAGGAATGGGTAAAACGACATTGTTGATATGGGGTGAACTGGGTAGTGGAAGAGATAATTATCTGTACAAGATCAATTTGTTTCATAGAATCTCTGACCAGTTCACCCTTGGTCTTGCCGCCTGGACAGGCCACGGGATAGGTCCCAATTTCAGGCTTGCCATCCCAAAGCTGATGGCAACCATCTGGTCAATGCCGGCTTATGACTTTACCCAGAATAAAGCGAGGCTTATGGTCGGGATGAGCGTGAAGATGTAGATTGAGAAGCTAATCGCCGGTGAAGGGATCAGTGCTATCGGGGTCTCCAAATTTTCAACTTTGT
Source organism: Pedobacter sp. (assembly GCF_035317785.1). Classification (GTDB taxonomy): domain Bacteria; phylum Bacteroidota; class Bacteroidia; order Sphingobacteriales; family Sphingobacteriaceae; genus Pedobacter. The sequence continues at coordinate 1,530 of NZ_DATHGC010000217.1, forward strand.
GTGAGCTGCGATCACGTCGAAGTCGGCGTCTGAATGTGCTATCGGAGTTGAAAATTCAATGGCATAAAAAGCTATTAAACAATCATTGCTTTTTCGGACAGTAAGCCCTTTTTTTCTTAGGGACCTGTACAACTCTGCAGCTCCTACAGCCGTTTGAATGGGTGGTAACTGAAGAGTGGTAATATAGGAAAAGATATCTTTTATTTGCTCATATTGAGCGTCGTCCCGAATACCCTGTAATACTTCCTGTATGATGGTTGGTGTAAGAAGTACGGGATCGTTGTTCTTAATGTATCTAGTAAGAATATCGGCCTCAGGAGTGCTTTTGTTACGTAAGAAGTCGATCCAGACCGATGTGTCAAATAGTAATTGTTGACTCATATACTACGCATATCCTTCAAATTTCCGTCCCATTTCACATTGCCTTTGAGAGCGAGGAGCTGCTTTTTTTTCATCGAGGCGACATAATTTTTTAACGCATCATGTATGACATCTTTTTTCGTTTTGATATTACTAAGTTTTAACGCTTGTTCTACCAAGGCGTCATCCA
>NZ_DATHGC010000218.1:0-8839 GCF_035317785.1 Pedobacter sp.
ACTATGGTTCTGTAACTGTTAAATAGTTTTTATAAACCAAACACATCCGGAGCTTGTTGATATGAAATCAGCAAGCTTTTTTTATATCTTAGCCCCATATAAATTGATTACATGGAATTTTTAAGCAGCCCGGAGGCTTGGATCTCCCTTTTGACCCTGACCGTTTTGGAGATTGTCCTGGGAATAGACAACATCATCTTCATTTCCATTTTATCTGGTAAGCTGCCTGTTCATCAGCAAAAAAAAGGAAGACAACTGGGACTTGGACTGGCTATGATCACCCGTATTTTATTGTTGTTGTCCCTGACCTGGGTCATGACGCTGACCAGCCCTTTGTTTAGCATTGGCTCCTGGATAAATGTGACCAGTGCAGAGTGGCTGCATAAGCTTGAAATTTCCGGACGTGATCTTATTTTGATCGTGGGCGGTTTATTTCTGATCTATAAAAGTACCCATGAGATTCACGACAAACTGGAAAGTGAGGAAGAAAAAGAAGCAAAAGGAAAAGTTCATTCCTTTGCCGGTGTCATTGTCCAGATCTTACTTTTAGACATTGTATTTTCTCTGGATTCGGTAATTACAGCAGTCGGTATGGCAGATCATGTTGAAGTGATGATAGCCGCGGTAGTGATCGCCGTGATCATCATGATGTTCTCTGCAGGCGGCATCAGCAATTTTGTAAACAACCACCCGACAGTAAAAATGCTTGCCCTGTCCTTTCTCCTGCTCATCGGTGTTTCCCTGCTTGCAGAAGGATTTGAACAGCATATTCCCAAAGGATATATCTATTTTGCAATGGCATTCTCAGTTCTGGTAGAAATGCTCAACCTGAAAATGAAGAAAAATGCAAAAAAACCGGTATCGCTTAGAAATTCGCCGCGCGAAGAACAAAATAAATAAGCTTAAATGATTTCTTTTTATGAAGCCTCCCTGGCCGAGCTTTCCATTCACCGCATTGGAAATAAGTCGCAGGATGAATTTTATGTGCTTTCGGAGCAATCCGTAAGCATCCAGGACCAGACGCTCAGTAACCTGCTGCAGCAATATTTTTTGGGTTCCTTTGAAAAAGTTAACGAAGTATACCGCTTCTTTCACCCCAATGCAGATTTAAAGCTCAATGAAGTTTACCACTTTGCCGCGGCTATTTTTGAAGACGGCACGCAGTTCCATGAAAACAGTAAAGAGCTGGCAAAATACCTGTATGAAGTATCCGGACACCCTAAAATAAAATCAGGTGAGCTTTATCTGGCTTATTTTGAGAATGTACAGATAGAGGGTGAACTGCATGATGCCATTGGCATCTTTAAATCTGAAACCAAAGAGTCTTATTTAAAGGTCAGTCCCGAGAACGATGGTTTTGGATTAAGTTATGAACAGGAGGCGATCAATATCAACAAACTCGATAAAGGCTGCCTGATCTTCAATACCGATAAAGAGGAGGGATTTAGGGTGGCCGTGATAGATCAGACCAACCGCAGCGCAGAAGCCGTTTACTGGAAGGATGAATTTCTGAAGCTAAAGATCAGGAATGACAACTTCAACCAGACCAATAACGTCCTGGGGGTTTACAAAAACTTTGTAACAGAGAAACTGGACCAGGATTTTGAGCTCTCCAAAGCAGACAAGATCGATCTGCTGAATAAATCCATGAGGTATTTCAAGGAAAAAGAAAGCTTTGATCTGGATGAATTTTCAAACGAAGTGATTGGCAACGCGGAAGGCATTGAATCCTTTAAGAGCTATAAAAAGAATTATGAGGAGGAATTTGACGCGCCTATCCCCGACAGCTTTGACATCTCCGGCGCTGCGGTAAAGAAGCAAGCCCGGGTCTATAAAAGCGTACTCAAGCTGGATAAGAATTTTCACATCTATATCCATGGTGACAAGGAACTCATAGAGAAGGGTTTTGATGATGATAAGTCGATGAACTATTATAAAGTCTATTTCAGAGAAGAAGAGTAACTTTTGTATGATGGCTTGTGCTTAATTCGGAATAAATTGTAGCTTTATTTTTAAAGCCAAATATTTTAACCTTACATGAGTCTGGAACCACAAAAGAACAGTATTTTCAAAGTTATCGGGGCCTCTTCGCTGGGCACACTTATAGAATGGTACGATTTTTACATTTTTGGAAGTCTTGCTACCATTATCGGAGCGCAGTTATTTCCTGCTGATGCCGGAGCTTCTGCACTCATCAACACACTGGCCATATTTGCCGCAGGATTCATTGTCAGGCCTTTTGGAGCACTTGTCTTCGGCCGTCTTGGTGATCTGATCGGAAGAAAATACACTTTCCTGCTGACGCTTGTACTGATGGGGGGCTCAACTTTCCTGATCGGACTGATTCCCTCTTATTCAAGTATCGGTTACGCAGCGCCAATCCTGGTGGTCATCTTAAGACTGGTACAGGGGCTTGCGCTCGGTGGCGAATACGGTGGCGCGGCAACCTATGTAGCCGAACATGCCCCGGCAAACAGGAGGGGTTTTTTTACCAGCTGGATCCAGACTACTGCCACAGGCGGGCTTTTCCTTTCCCTTGGAATCATCGTCGTTACAAAAAACGTTTTAGGCGCTGAAGTATTTGCAGACTGGGGCTGGCGGGTTCCATTCCTGCTGTCGATATTACTGGTAGGTGTGTCCATCTATATCCGAATGAAAATGCACGAGTCTCCAATGTTTACCAAACTCAAAACAGAAGGTAAAGTTTCTAAAAACCCGTTAAAAGAGAGTTTCAGTCATAAGGTAAACTTTAAAATGGTATTGCTGGCTTTGTTCGGCGCAACTATGGGACAAGGAGTAATCTGGTACACAGGGCAGTTCTATGCACAGTCATTCCTGGAAAATACCTGTAAGGTCGACTTTAACGATTCGAGATATATCCTTTTATGGGGTATTGTTTTTGCGACCCCGTTCTTTGTGGTCTTTGGTTCCTGGAGTGATAAAGTCGGTCGCAAGTGGATCATGCTTACGGGAATGCTGCTGGGTATCATTTTTTACCGGCCGATTTACCAGATTTTTCTGGATGATACTGATGTAAGCAAGATCGAGCAAAAAGATATTCTTAGAACGGATAAGCCGGAGATCAAAAGAAATCCTGCCGATGGTACAACCGATATCCTGTACACAACTTCAACGAGGGTTACACTGACAAATGGCATGTCATATACTGAAGTTCAAACCGCAACGAAATATGAAAGCGGTGCGCCGGATACACTGGTGAAAACATATAAAGACAAAAAGCTTTCAACCCCGGTATTCTGGAAATTTGTGGGCCTGATCTTCTTCCAGATCCTGCTGGTAACGATGGTTTACGGTCCTATCGCCGCATTCCTGGTGGAGTTATTCCCGACCAAAATCAGGTACACATCCATGTCACTGCCTTATCATGTAGGCAATGGTGTGTTTGGCGGACTGGTTCCATTCATCGCTACCCTGATCGCCAGCTTCTCAGGCGCCACACCATTATCAGGACTCTGGTACCCTATAGGGATCGCCGCATTAAGCTTTGTGATAGGCGCCATTTATTTGTCCAATAAAAAACCTGACCACGGCGAAGCCGGGCAATAAAAATATAAGCTATGAACGGATTAAAAAAAGCATTGGGATTATTTTGGATGATATTGGGTCCTGCCTCTATTGTATTCCTGTTTATTCAGGCTATGGATAAGATCGGTCTTGCCGCAGAGGGAGTTGCCAAAACAAATACAGCCCTGCAATGGGGGATTATTTTATTTATTTTTATCCCGATCAGTGCCGGGCTGGTGATCTTTGGATATTATGCATTTAAAGGAGAGTACGACAGGCTGCCGGAAGACGAAAGCCTATAGCGGTTTTTTGATGACTGGGGCTAGTACTAACGGCGCAAATAGATATTACAACACCCTTAACAACAATCCCTTTAAATATTCCCCCTCGGAAAAAGAAAGTCTTACAGGGTGATCTTCAGGCTGACAGAACTGTCTGATGATCTGTACTTCACGGCCTGCATCCAGTGCGGCCCAGGCAATGATCTGCTTAAATGTCTCCATGTCAACAGCTCCCGAGCAGGAAAACGTAGCCAGGATGCCACCCGGCTCGAGCAGCAGCATTCCGAGCCTGTTCAGGTCCTTGTAGGCTCTTGCCGCCCTGTCCAGCGCCGAACGTGAAGGCGCATATTTTGGCGGGTCCAGAACCACAACATCAAACTTCTGTCCGCTGTCTTTAAATGCCCTCAATTGTTTGTTCACATCAGACTGGATGCTCTCCTGCTTGTTTTTTTCAAATCCGTTCAGTTCCAGGTTATGCTGCAGGGTTTCTATTGCGAGCGCCGAGCTGTCCACACTGGTCACATGAGCTGCATCTTTTTTCAGGCTGTTTAAGGTAAATCCCCCGCTGTAGCAAAAGCAGTCAAGCACCCTCTTGTCTTTGGTATATTCGGCCAGGATCATCCTGTTTTCCCGCTGATCGCAGTAAAAGCCCGACTTTTGTCCATCTGCTATATTGATGTGGTACCTGATGCCATTTTCGCGCACCTCAATAAACTCAGGCGGTGTTTCCCCCCAGAGCAAGCCTTGTACCGGCTCCAGGTTTTCATGTTTTCGGGCCCCCGCATCACTCTTGTCAAATATTCCTTTTGGGTTCAGTTCTTGTCTTAAAATGCTGATAATGTCTTCCTGCACAGCTTCGATCCCTGCGCTCAGAATTTGCAGGGAAAGAAAATCAGCATACTGGTCAACAATTAATCCGGGCAAAAAATCCGCTTCGCTAAATACCAGCCGGCAGGTATTGGTGTTTTCGCTGAGCACATTCGAGCGTGACCGGATTGCATTTTTGAGCTTTTGTGTATACCAGGTTTTATCTATCGTGGTATTTTCATCCCAGTCCAGCAAACGGAGTGCAACACGCGACTGGTCATTGTAATAGGCATAAGCAAGAAATTCTTTATCGGCCGACCTCACTGTCACCACCTCACCATTTTCCGGCTCGCCTTTAACCTTGTCCAGCGCACCTGAAAAGATCCATGGATGACGGAGTATGGCTGCTTTCTCTTTGCCTTTTTTTAGGATTACATCGATCATTTTGCAAAAGTACAGGAAAAATTGAGCATTCTCTTCGAAGACTGCATCTTTTGCTGAAGGGCAAAAGCGCTGATGTCTTCTCTGAGAACACTAAATTTTTTGGGAAAAGCAGGGAGGATAGCTATTTTTGATCAAACTGGGTTTGTATGCAAGGTGCTGTTAGAGACAAATTGTAATTTTATTGTATGGAAGAAATAAACTGGAATGATTTCGAAAAAGTAGAACTGCGTGCAGGCACGATACTGGAGGTGTTTGACTATCCTGAGGCCAGAAAGCCTGCGTATAAAGTGAAAGTGGACTTTGGAGATCTCGGTATAAAAATGAGCAGCGCGCAGATCACTAAACTGTATACCAAAGAGGAGCTGGTGGGACAGCAGATCGTAGGGGTCGTCAACTTCCCTAAAAAACAGATCGGGAAGTTTATATCGGAGTTTCTGATTACCGGCTTTGCTGATGAACACGGAGATGTTGTCTTAACGACCTTAAACGGCAGCGTGCCAAATGGCAGTAAAATGATATAAATACTATCTTTGCCGCATGAGTTTTTATAATTTTTCAGAAGAAGAGAATCCGGCTGCGGAAGACGAACATTATATGCGCCTGGCTTTGCACGAAGCCCAAAAAGCTTATACTGCGCAGGAGATTCCCATTGGAGCCATTGTAGTTTGCAAAGGGAGGATCGTTGGACGCGGATATAACCTCACTGAACAATTAAATGATGTAACGGCCCATGCAGAAATGCAGGCTTTTACCTCGGCCTCCCAGACACTAGGTGGCAAGTATTTAAAGGACTGCACCTTGTACGTCACTGTGGAGCCTTGCGTAATGTGTGCCGGAGCAAGCTATTGGACACAGATCGGCAGGCTGGTATACGGGGCATCTGAACCCAAAAGAGGATTCTTATCCAAAAGCAATCAGCTCCTGCATCCTAAGACTGTTTTAAAGGGTGGTGTGCTCGCTGAGGAATGCTCAGCCCTGATGAAGCAGTTTTTCCTCAACAAAAGAGATTAAACTTGACAAACTGTTGAACAAAACTTAATGCCCGAATGTTATATTTGCTAAGTAAGTTTAGTATACCCCTGGCTTTTTATCGCCGTTGCTGTAATTCCCGTTCGCTTTTTGTTGAACATCCGCTAAAAAACAGGGCCTAATTTCCTAAGTTTGCCAAATAATTGTTTAAAATTTTAACCTTAAATACTTTAATATGGCTTTTGAATTACCTGCGTTACCATACGCAACAGATGCATTAGAACCGCATATCGATAAACAAACCATGGAAATCCACCATGGGAAACACCACCAGGCTTATGTTACCAATTTAAACAAAGCGCTGGAAGGAAAGCCTGAAGCTGGCCAGAGCATCGACGAAATCATTAAAAATATCTCCAAATTTCCTCCTGCGGTTAGAAATAATGGCGGTGGTCATTTTAACCACTCTTTATTCTGGGAAGTTATTGGTCCAAACAAAGGCGGCGAACCTAAAGGCGAGCTTGCCGATGCGATCAATGCCGCTTTCGGATCTTTCGCTGACTTTAAAACCAAATTTGCTGAAGCCGGTGCAACCCGTTTTGGTTCAGGCTGGGCATGGTTAAGTGTTGGTGCCGACAAAAAATTAGTAGTTTCTTCTACACCTAACCAGGACAATCCTTTAATGGATATCGCAGAAGTAAAAGGAACTCCGGTTCTGGGAATGGACGTATGGGAACACGCCTATTACTTAAAATACCAGAACAGACGTCCTGATTACATTGCTGCTTTCTGGAATGTAGTAAACTGGGACGCAGTGGCTGAGCGCTTCAAAAACGCATAAGCACGACTCGTTATAAAAAAGGCCGGTAAGAATTTCTTACCGGCCTTTTTTATTTAATCCCTTTGCGTATTAGATATCAGAGTAATCCACAGGAAACAAAAACCTGGTGTCATTTTTAGAAACATTGTTTTTGTATTGCGGCATGGCCGAAAGTTTTTTCCAATACCCGTCACTGCTAAAAGCTTTCCAGTGCTCATCACGATCAACCCTATTTTCAAAAGTAGTCAGGTACATCAAATTTGGCATTCTGCTGCCTGCTACTACTTCGCCATAAAAGACCGCATTGAAGTTCAGTCTTTTGAACAAGCCGATTTCATCACCTTTATTAAACATTTCTACTTTATTCCAGTAAAGCTTCTCGGTAGGGCTTTCATAGCTGCGCAATTCATAAACCCGGTCTTTCATCGGGCCGTTCAGTTTTGGTAAATTTATGCTGGTACTGCCTGTAAATGCGTTCAATAAAATGGTCTCTATCCGGTCATACGGCGGGTTCGCGATTAGAGCGGTTAAATAAGTTTTACCGTCTTCCAGATACTTTTGGTCCTTGTCCAGTGATTTTTCCAGCGAACTGAAGTCTTTGTAGGAGGAAAATGGAATGAAAACATAGATCAATTTTTCCGCAGGCTTGTCTGCCTCGGGAATTGGTTTAAAAACGCCCACCTTTGCTATACCCGCCCTGTGCAATGCAGGCAGGTAAGCCTGTTTCAAAAAGTCTTCAACAGCTTTTTCCTGCGCGTCATTTTTAAGGTGATAGACCTTTATCTGATAAAAGTCTCTGCCGGCTGCCATCTCCATGCCATTTAAATAGTTTATAGACAACAACAGGGTAAAAAAAAACAAAATCGATTTTCTCATAATACCTCCAAGATATTGTTTTCGATTCAAATCCCTGTAATTGTATTTATAGTTTTACTTTTCAGGGAGAGCCGTTTTTGCCGATAACAAACAGTAAAATCATAAATTGCGGAGTAAACTAAGCATATGAAATATATCCTCGGTATTGATATTGGCACAGGCAGCACCAAAGCTGTTGCACTTAACCTCAGCTGCCAGCCGGTCGGATCCTGCCAGCATCCCTATCCTACGTTCAGCCCCTTAGCCGGTTACAGCGAACAGGACCCTGAAACCATATGGACGGCTTTTGTACGGTGTATCAATGAAATGGTCAATAAAATGGGTGCTGCCCCTGAGGTCATTGGTTTAAGCAGCGCCATGCATAGTATAATTGCCGTAGATGCTGCCGGAGCGGTTCTGGCGCCCATGATAACATGGGCAGACGCACGGAGTGCAGCTATTGCCGAACAAATGCGCGCTACGGATGCAGGTATGAAGATTTATGAAGCCACCGGAACGCCGGTACATGCCATGTCGCCGCTCTGCAAGCTCATTTGGCTAAGAGAGAACCAGCCGGAACTCTTTGACGCCGTGTATAAATTCATTTCCATAAAGGAATATATCTGGTACCGTTTATTCAATGAGTACCGCATCGACCATTCTATCGCCTCCTGTACAGGTTTGTTTGACCTGGAAAGCCAGGACTGGAATACTGATGCCATACAAATGGCAAAGATTGATCCTGCCCGCTTATCCGAGCCCGTACGCACAAACTATACAAGGAAAGGATTGTCTCCCACGGCGGCGGTGCTTTTTGCGGTTCATGACGTAGCTTTTGTAATAGGCGCAAGTGACGGCTGCCTGGCCAATCTTGGGAGTCATGCGACCGGGCCTGGTGTAGCCGCCATTACCATAGGCACCAGCGGGGCCGTCAGGGTCGCAAGCCGGAAACCGGTATCTAATCCGTCCATGACCTTTAGTTATGTACTTGACGAGCAAACCTATATTTGCGGTGGCCCGGTCAACAATGGTGGAATTGTCCTGCAGTGGCTGCTCAGGAATGTCTTTGGAAAGGAAACGCTCAGCCCGGAAGACTACAATAACCTTTTTGAATTGATAGCCCCCATTTCTGCAGGCA
>NZ_DATHGC010000219.1:0-30691 GCF_035317785.1 Pedobacter sp.
GGTCAATGATCCTGAAGCAGTAAAAAAAGGAGTGGATATGGTGAAGGCACTTGGTCTGAAATACAAGCAATATGGAATCAACAATTATGTGGCAAATTTCCTGAACCAGCTGAAAGTGGCTAAGCAAAATGACACGGCCAGTGTGGCTTATATTGATAAGGCCATTGCGGAATTGAAATAGCACACACAACTAAAACTATATACAATGACACACAGAACCATTTTATTTTTAGCAATGCTGGCGGGCGCCGCGCTTCTGGCACCTTCCTGCAAAACCAAAAAGATCCCGGCCAAGACTCAGGTGCCGGTCATGGAGGAGAGTCCAAAAGGTGACGCGGAACTGGATAAGATCAAGAAAGAGATGCCTGACGATCAGGTGGAGCGTACCGAGAATGGCATAAAGTTCACTTTCAATTCCGAGGTACTGTTCCCCATCAATTCTTCTTACCTGAGCGATCCTGCAAAGAGCAAGCTTGATGATGTGGCTAAGATCCTTAAAACCAAGGACAGCAGCCGCAAGATCTTAATCGACGGTCATAGTGACGCTACGGGTACGGCCAACTACAATCAATGGCTTTCTGATAAGCGCGCTGCTTCTGTTAAGGTCTATTTGGTGACGCAAGGTATTGACGAGCAAAGGATTAAGACAGCCGGACACGGAAGTACTCAGCCTGTTGCCAGCAATAAGACACCTGAGGGCAGGTTGAAAAACAGACGGGTTGAAGTGACGTTGCTGAAGTAAAAATTTTAAGATAAGCGCTGGGTTAAGCCGTTAGTAGAGCTCTTTTTGGAGCTGAAACAGGTACTGGACAGCTTTGACCAGCCTGCTGCCATACCAGGAGAACATTTCTCCGTCTACCAGCATAATTTTGGCACCTGGAAGAAATGTCGCTATTTCTTCCAGGTGTTTTTGTTTGAAAGGATAAGGTTCGGACGATAAAAAGACCAGGTCTGGTTGTATGGAAGCCAGCTCCGGGAGTGTCAGCTCAGGATAGCGCCTTGTTTTTATCGCATTGCTCAGCCCGTTGAGCATCAATATGTCGTCTATAAATGTGTCTTTTCCGGCGGCCATGAATGGCTCCCTCCAGATCAGGTAGGCCACTTTTTTGTTCAGGCCGTTTTGCGCTGCAAGAGTTTGCAGGTCGTTAAACCCGGAGCTGATCAGGTGGTTGAGGTAGGCTGCTTCGGGCTGCCGGTCTACCAGTTCTCCAATTTGCGCAATGGTCTCTTTGGCATCATCCAGAGTATAGATGTCACTCATCCAGACCGGAAATTCTTCCATGAGCGCTTCGATCTGTTCCTGCTGGTTCTCTTCCCTGTTGCCAATGATCAGGTCCGGCTCCAGGCTGCGGATCTTTTCTATGTCCAGCTTTTTGGTCCCTCCTATTTTGGTACGCTCTGCAAACTTCTCTATGGGATGAATGCAGAATTTGGTGAGGCCGATGATCTCTTTGTCGAGCCCGAGGTCAAACAGCAGCTCGGTTTGCGAAGGCACCAGCGAAATGATCCGCTTTGGCGGATAATCGATAGTAACGGCATGACCCAGCTGGTCTGTAAATCTGCGCTGCATGACACAAAGATACGTGCTTGTTTACATACTGCCTGATTTTATTCGTATTTCAGTGCATCGACCGGGTTACCTGTTGCTGCTTTTCGCGCTTGTAGTGTCACTGTCAACAAAGCGATAATGATGGAGATTATGGTGGCTAGTGCGAAGGGCAGAACCGGCATATCTATACGGTAAACAAATCCCTGCAGCCATTTATTAGCAATGACATACGCAACCGGCCAGCTTGTTAAATTTGCTGCCAATACCAGGATTAGGAAAGACTTATTCAGCATATTGATCACCTGCAGATCTGAGGCACCAAGTATCTTTCGTATAGCAATCTCCCTGGTTTTCCTTTTGGCCATAAACGCCGACAGTGCAAACAATCCAAGCAGTGAAAGGGTTATTGAAATGATACTGAACAGAATGATCATTTGCATTAACCTGCGGTTTGATTTCAATTGGTCTTGAAAAGCATCTTCTGCCGATGTGTAATTCATTGGGAAATTTGGATAAAGTGCTTTCCACTCCTTTTCAATTGCGCCGATGACATGCCGGTAGTTTGAGATACTGAACCGTACCAGGAGGTTGTCGGTATTTGATGTACCTCCCAAATGTGTAACTTTATAAATGGTAGGTAATACGGCTTTATCAAAGCCCTCATTGTGATAATCCTTGATTACCCCTACTACCTGAAAGGTGTACTTTTCCTGATTGCTCTTTACATCGTACGTTTTACCTACTACATTCTTGCCGAGCATGTTTGCCGCAGCCAGGTTCAATACCACTGTATTTACCGTATCCTGCCCGTATTCACGGGAAAATATTCTGCCGCTGACTACCTGAACACCCAGGGCGGAGAGCGCATCCATCGTCACAGTGACGGTATTCATGTTGTAATCCTGATTGTTGTAAGTGATTTCTTCAGGGACGTTAAAGGCGTTGCCCATTACCTGGGTTGTGGTTGCCACGTACTGAACTCCCGGAAGTTTTCTAATGCGCTCTGCAAAGTCACTTTCATAACTGGTAGTGATGTTGATGAGCCTGTTTCTGTCAAAACCAAGATCTTTATTGGCTACATAATTGGTTTGCAGGTGCATCACCCCTATGGAGATCATAAAGATTACAGCAATCATGAACTGTACGATTACCAGACCATTTCTTAATGCTACTCCTCTGAACCCGCGCTCATAATTACCTTTTAAAACAGATACCGGATTGTAATTTGATAAGATCATTGCTGGATATAGTCCGGCCAATAGGGTAACAGCAATAAAAACCCCTATCAACTGGAGGACTATGCCAGCCAGTTGTTTGCTGTACCAAAAACTTAAGCTCAGATCGAAATGATTGTTGAATGAAGGGAGCAGCAGTTCTACTAATACTATGCTGATGAATAAAGCAAATAAGCTCTGGATGGCTGATTCTAAAAGGAATTGTACCAGCAGCTGTTTCTTATAGGAACCTAATACCTTCTTAATGCCTACTTCTTTTGCCCTTTGGACTGATTGTGCAGTAGCCAGATTGACAAAGTTAATAATGGAAACCAGGAGCAAAAAGACCGACAGGGCAATGACAGGCTTAATCCTGTCCAGCCAGCTATTGCTAAATGCAGGATTTGCATGAACTTCATGCAAAGGCACAATTTTTAATCCGGGAGTATTGCCGTTCTTGTAGAAATCTTTATAGGTAATTTTACGTTGAATAAAGGATGACTTCTTAAAGCCGACATATATTTTTTGAAGGGCAGTATTTATGGATGCAGTATCCAGTACTGTACTGGCAAGCGCATATACGTGGCAATAATTAAAGGTGTTTATTTGTTCAGGATCCTTGTCTTTCTCACCTGTATGCATAATCGCATTGAAAGGAAGACTTTGGGGAGTGGATGGCTCGGCCACTACTCCTGTGATTTTCATCGGGCTTCCTTTATCGCTTCGCCACATCACAATCTTTACCTGCCGTCCCAATACTTTATCTGTACCAAATAACCGCATGGCAACACTTTGCTTCAACACGATGGTATTAGGTTCGTTTAAGGCGGTCAATTCGTCGCCTTGTAAAAACCGATAAGGAAAGACCTTAAAAAAGGAAGAATCTGCATCCCGCATGTCCTTCATGATGACCGGATCGGAATGATCAGATTTAATAGAAAACCCTCCACCCCAGTCTTTATCGACCTTAGTTACGTATTTAAACTGTGGCAATTTTTCTCTGACCAGAGCTGCCATTCTGGAATCATTTACTTCCTGCCAATATTGTTTATTGTCCGGGGTAAAAAAATTGTGTCTTTCCCTTACCTGATAGATTTTGCTCAAGTCAGCATTCCATTTATCATAGCTGTTCTCATAATTGATAAAGAGCAACAATAAAATAAAACCAGTAAGACCAAGCGCCAGTCCGCCTATATTTATAAAGGCATAGATCTTGTTCCTGACAAGGCTGCGAAAGGCGATTTTAAGGTTGATTCTGAACATATTTTTAAACTGCTACGTCTTCCTTAATAACCCCATCCAATAAATGCAATATCCTGCTGCCATAGGCCGCGTTTACTTCCGAATGGGTGACTTGTATGATCGTAATTCCTTCTTCCTGGTTTAGCTTTTTGAACAGGTCCATGATCTGCAGTGCTTGTGCAGACTGCAGGTTTCCGGTCGGTTCATCTGCCAGAATGATAGAAGGCTGTGCTACCAATGCACGTGCAATGCCTACCAGCTGCTGCTGTCCGCCCGATAATTGGTTTGGGAACAGGTCTTTTTTGGCAACCATATTGAACCGGTCCAGAACGTCTGCGACACGGCTTTTGCGCTCCGCTCCGCTTACTTTCTTGTACAGCAGCGGGGCTTCAATATTTTCGGCTACGGTCATTTCATCGATCAGGTGGTAGGCCTGGAAGACGAAGCCGATGTGGTTACGGTACAATTCTATCCGCTTGCGTTCGTTGAGTGAAGTAATGTCTTCGCCCATAAATTCATACTGGCCATAGGTAGGCTCTTCGAGCATGCCCAAAATATTGAGCAGGGTTGATTTGCCGGCACCGGATGGCCCCATGATGGAAACAAACTCACCTTGTTTTATACTGGCGGTGACGTGGCGCAGGATGTAACTTTTAACTCCTTTATTGGCGTAGTATTTTTCTATGTTTTTTAATTCGATCATGATATTCGGTTAAATCGGGTTCAATATTATTTTATTATTCGTATTTCAGCGCATCAATAGGATTGGTATTGGCAGCTCTGTAAGACCTCAGGCTGACTGTGATCAGTGTAATGCCTATGGAAAGCAGCATGGCGATCATAAAGGGCCAGATGCTGAGCGGTGCTTTGTAGGCAAATCCTTCCAGCCATTTGGAAATAAAGATATAGGAAACCGGCCAGGCAATCAAATTGGCAATCAGCACCATCCAGAGAAATGAACTGTTCAGCATTTTCACTAGCTCTAAGGTGGAGGCCCCGAGCACTTTCCTGATGGCAATTTCCTTTGTTCTTTGCGTGGCAATGAAAGAGATCAGGCCGAACAGGCCGATGAAGGAGATAAATATGACCACACCAGCAAATACTTTAAAGAGTACGCTCATCACCCGCTCCGTTTCATAAAATGAACTGATCTGGTCGTCCATAAAGCTTGAGCTGTACACATAATCAGGGAATGTATTGTTCCATTCCCTTTCTATGGCCTTCATGGCGGGCAGGAGCTGTCCGGGTTCCATTTTGACGGCCATCAGGTTATAAACTTGTTTAAATGAGAACAGGGCTGTGGGTTCTATTTTATCGTGGAGGGAAAAGTTATTAAAGTCTTTTACTACACCAACAACAGGCATCTTATGGCCCTGTGTGGCTATAAATTTTCCAAGGATCTCATTGGGGTTTTTGATGTTGAGCTTTTTCAGCAGGGTTTCGTTGACCACTGTTTCTCTGACGGTGTCTGTTTTAGACAGTGTTCTCCCGGCAATAAGCTTCAATGAAAAGGTACTGATGTAATCCTGATCCGTCGATTTTACGCTCAACTGAAAGTCCTGGTCCTTAGTGTTGTTGTATTTAAAACTGGAAGTATTGTTGTTGGTTGATGAGGGAGCAGCATTGCAAAAGCTTGCTCCTTTTACTCCGTCAATATGCAGCAACTTCTCTTTTAGGGTATTGAATTTTAACTGGCTCAGGCTGTCAGAAGGTACATCGATCAATGCGATTGCATTGGTGTTAAATCCCAAAGACTGGGACCGCATAAAGGTCATTTGATTGATCACAACCAATGTACCGATAATTAATATCGCTGTTATGGCAAACTGTATCACTACCAGCGCCTTTCTCAGTCCCAGTGCTCCCACGTTTGCTGCACTGATCTTATTTTTTATCGCCAGTGCAGGGCTGAAACCGGATACGATCATGGCCGGATAAAAACCGGCCAGGAAACTCACCACCAGTACCAGCGCGATCATGAATACAAATATAATGGGGTGTCCAAAAAGACTGAAGGAGATGTCGCCGCTGAACAGGTTCCTCATTCCCGGCAGGGCAAGTTCGGTAAGTGCGCTGGCAATCAGCAGCGCAATGAAGGTGATCAGGGCGGTTTCACTCAAAAATTGAAGTACCAGTTGCCTGCGCATACTTCCCATTACCTTGCGGATACCGACCTCTTTGGATCGGCTGACAGCCTGGGCGGTAGCCAGGTTAATGAAATTGATACATGCAGTAAGCAGCAAAAATGCACCGATAACAATCAGCCCGATGATCTGGCTGCCGGGCATCACCTTATTGGTAAAATTGTTGAATTTTTCGCTGTAATGAATATCGCTTAAGGGTTGAAAATAATGGTGCTCCTTTCCTACGCTTCCTTTTTCATAGTATTTATCGATAAGTTTCAATACCGGGGTTTTAAGTGCTGATACGTCAGTACCTTTCTTTAACAGAACGTAGCATTCAGAGCTCGAACTCACGGATTGCCAGTCGTGAAGGCTTTCATCTTTGTAGGTCAGGTAGGAAATGACGACTTTAAACGGAAAACTGCTGTTGTCAGGGAAATCTTCAAACACGCCGGTAACTTTGAGATCTAATCTGTTCGCAAACCTGATGTTCCTGCCGACGGCATTTTGCCATTTTCCGAAATATTTATCGGCTGTTTCTTTTGACAAGGTTACAGTGTTTGGAACTGATAGTGCTTTAAGGGGTTCCCCTTCCAGCCATTTGATCTTAATGATATTAAAGAACTGGGGCTCGATATAGAAAACACTGGACTCCTCTTTGACTTCGGGCCTTGCGGCTGTGGCCGCGACCTTGATGATGCCACCCGCTTGTTGAACTGCGGCAACATGCTCTGCCTGCGGAAAGTCGTTTCGCACGGCAGCTGCGAGCGGCCTTGGCACTCCTTTGCTATAAAATTCCCCTTCGGAGGGGTATGTCCAGGAGGATACGATCCGGTAGATCCGGTCTTCATTTTCGTAGCCTTTGTCAAAGCTCAGCTGGTACCTTAGGAAGATAAAGATAAGCAGACAGGCCGCCAGCCCGATGGATAGTCCGGCGATATTTATGAAGGTATACCCTTTGTATTTCCAAAGGTTCCTTAGTGCTATTTTGAGATTCAGTTTAAACATAACGGGTCATTTTTAGGGTTGATCATTCATATTTAAGGGCGTCTACCGGATTCGCTTTCGCAGCTCTCCAGGTTTTATAACTTACAGTCAGAAACACCATTGCCATACATAGTATGCTGGACAACACGAACGGCAACCATGGTGTCTGTATGTGATAGGCAAAGTCCTGCAGCCAGCGGTTGCAGAAGAAATATGCGACCGGCCATGACAACAGACTGGCTATCAATGTAATTTTCATAAATCCGCTGTTCAGGAGGCTGATGATGCTCATCGGTGAAGCACCTAGTACCCGCCGAACGGCAATTTCTTTAGTTCGCTGGCTAGTAATAAAGGTGGAAAGCCCGTACATGCCCAGCAGCGCAATAGAAATGGCGAGCAGGGTAAAAATAAGCAACAGATTTTCCTGTCTTTGTTCCGACTCGTACTGGGCAGCGAAATTATCGTCCAGGAAGTGAAACTCTACCGGATTGACCTTGTCAAACCGGGCATATACCGTTTTGATCCACTGCAGGGCCGCTTTGGTTTGCGCCGGATCAATTCGCACATACAGGTTGTCCTGATCCTGCGGGCGGGGCGGCATGTACAGCAGCATTCCCTGAATCTTGTGCTGGAGCGAATAGGTATGGAAATCTTTGACCACACCTACGATGGTTCTCTCTTCCTGCTGCCCTTTTTCATTGACATAAGTGGTCCTCATTCTTTTGCCAATGGGATTTTTAAGGCCGAGCTCTTTGACCAGCGTCTCATTGATCAGTATCGCTTTGGTTTGATCTGAACCCTGTTTTGCAGAAAAATTCCGGCCCTGGACCATTCTTGTACCCATGGCAGGCAGCAGATCTTCATCAGCCATCAACAGTTGTACAATATTTGTTGAGGGATTAAATCCTTTTTCAGTTTCAAAAAAGAAACCACTGGTGCCAATATTGTTATTGCCAATAGGATTTCCGGCCACGCCAACTTTTTTGATGAGCGGGTTCTGGAGCAGTTCATGTTTGAGCAAACTGATCTTTGATCTTGTGTTTTCATCATCCAGGTGAAAAGTCAGCACCTGCTGTTTATCAAAACCGAGGTCAGAGGTCATTACATATTGCATCTGGCTATAGATTACCCAGGAAACAATAACCATTGTGATGGTAATCGTAAACTGAAAGACCACCAGCCCTTTTCTTAGCAGTCCATGACCAGATACCGATCCTGTTTTACCTTTCAGTGCATTGATCACCGAAAATCCCGAAAGGAAAAATGCGGGATAACTACCACTTAGAGTTCCCACTACCGGTGCAAAAACAACGATGAACGTAATGCTAAAAGGCAATCCATATTTGAAAATAGATAACGATTTGCCAGCCAGCTGGTTAAAATAAGGCATGACCAGTTCTGCCATCAATGCAGCGAACAGACAGGCGATCAGGGTCAGCACTACAGATTCCAGCCAGAACGAAAGCATGATCTGTTTCCGCCCTGCACCGACCACTTTACGAACACCGACCTCCCTGGCCCTGACCGAAGCACGCGCCGTAGCCAGGTTCATGTAATTGATGATGGCAATGAGCAGGATCAGGACGGCCGCCGCAATAAAAATAGAAATGTATTTCATACTTCCATTGGCACTGACCTCATAGTCCAGGTCTGAATGAAGATGGATGCTGGTGATTGGCTGAAGTGAGATTTTATAGTCTTCCACTCCCATTTCTCCTTTAAAGTGCTTTTTATAGAACTCAGGTAATCTGGCTTCCAGTTTTTTGTAATCTGTATTCGGGGCCAAAAGCAAATAAGTATACCCGCTAAATTGCTGCCAGGCACCTTTCTGGTTTGGTGGCGCTGACCTCAAAGCACTGAATCTAAGATGTGTATTTTCAGGAATGTCAGCAATCACACCAGTTACTGTGCCACCGGGATCCTTGTCCAGTGTCAGCATTTTACCCATGGCATTTTCGGCTGTGCCAAATAACTTTTTGGCTAATTTCTCCGTCAGTACTATGGAATTGGTAACTGATAGCGAATTTTTAGCATCGCCGTACAAAAACTGGTAGTTAAATATTTTTAAGAAAGAGCTATCCGCAAAGAATACATCATCTGCCTTGATCTGCTGTGTTCCATAGCTAAACAGCCCCCCGGCTTCACCGATGATCCAGGCGGCATCCTGTACTTCGTTGTAATCCGCCTTCAGCGCCGGCGCAAAAGGTGAAGAGGTTTGCGCCACGTTGAAGGAACCTCCCTCCCAGCTGGCCCGATGTACAACCCTGACGATGCGGTCGGCATTGTTATAGATGCGGTCATAGCTCAGGTCATCCGTCACATAAAAAAGTATGAGGAAAAAGGCACACAGGCCGGTTGACAGCCCGAAAATGTTGATAAAAGCGTAGCCCTTCTGTTTCAACAGGTTTCTTAGGGCAATTTTAAGGTGAAGTCTGAACATGGCGGTAAGTGTTATTCGTATTTAAGGGCGTCAATGGTATTGGAAACAGCTGCTTTGTAAGACCTGATGCTTACTGTGATCAGGGTAATGAACATGGAAATACACATGGCCATGGCAAAGGGCCAGATATTCAGATCCATCTGGTAGGCAAAGCCTGCCAGCCATTTTTTGACGAACAGATAAGCCAGCGGCCAGGCCACAAGATTGGCAATAAAGACCATCAGCAGAAATGAGCTGTTCAGCATTTTTACAAGTTCAAGGGTAGAAGCTCCCAGTACTTTACGGATGGCCACTTCTTTGGTTCGCTGACTCGCGACAAAAGAGATCAGGCCAAATAACCCGATAAAGGAGATGAAGATGATCACTCCGGCAAAGGCCCTGAACATGACACCCATGATCTGCTCACCTTTGTAGAATTTGTTAATGTCCTCATTTAAAAATATACCATGATACATCCCCTGAGGAAAGCTTACTGCCCAAAGCCGCTCTATTTCCCGGCTTACTTTCATGGGCTCCCTGCTGTCGATCTTTATCGCCATTTGCTGATAGTTCCTGGCCCGCTGATAGATCAGCAAGGGCGATATTTCTTCTTTTAAGGAATGGTCGTTGAAATCCTTAACCACACCGACAATTGGCGCACTTTGTCCGATGGTAACTATTTTTCCTAGGGCATCCTGAGGATCCTTCACATGGATCTTCTTCAGAAACGTCTCGTTAACCATAAAGCCGTTCATGGTGTCACTTTTTGCATAGATCTTTCCTGCGATGATCTTGAGGTCAAACAGCTTAAAGTAATCGGGATCTGCCTGTGAAAGCCGGACTTCAAAATCCTTGTTCTCGACTCCGTTTATAAAGAAGTTAGTAGTATTGTTCCTGCCGGACATTGGGGCCTGTGCACAATTGCTCAGTATCTTTATTCCCGGAATGCCGGCCAGTTTGTTGATAAAGGTTTTCTTCTGGACCCTGCCTAAACTGTCACTGGGCACATTCACCATCAGTACATTTTCGGAATTGAAGCCAATCGGCTGGTTTCGCACGTATTCCATCTGGCGTATAATAACCAGCGTACTAATGATGAGTATAATTGTGATCGCAAATTGAACCACTACCAGAATTTTGCGCAGGCTTAAATTGCCGTTATTTACCGTAACCTTGTTTTTGATGGCCAGTGCCGGACTGAAGCCGGACATGACCAATGCAGGATAAAATCCGGCGAGGATGCTCACACCGATCACCAGTATGCCGAAAAACAAGAAGATAACCGGGTACTTAAAGAGGCTGAATGCAGTATGTATGCTGAGCAGGTTCTGCAACCCGGGTATGACCAGTTCTACTACAACGCATGCGATCAGCAAAGCCATCAGCGTGATGGCCAGTGTCTCTGTGAGAAACTGGACGACAAGCTCGCTGCGCTTGCTGCCCATTACCTTACGAACTCCAACTTCTTTGGAACGGTTGATGGCCTGAGCGGTCGCCAGGTTAATGAAATTGATACAAGCTGTCAGGATCAGGAACAGGCCAATTACTCCGAGTGCATAAATCTCTTTTTTTGTAATACCAGCTCCGTTAAAGCTACCATACCGGTCATTGAAGTGGATATCCCTGAGTGGCTGAAGAGCCGTAGTCTGATTGCCGGAAATGTCCGGCTTGTGGTAATATTTGTCATTGAAGACCTTTAGCGGTGCTTGCAGGTCTCTAATTGTCAGTCCTTCTTTAAGCAATGCATACACCTCTTTTCCGGAGTCTACAGAATCCCAGGACTGGTCACGCTTACCCCAGAAAGTTTCATAACTGATCCCGATCTTCAATGGAATGCTGCTGTTTTCAGGCATGTCTTTAAAGACGCCTACCACTTTCAGACTAATTTTGCCATACATCAGGGGGCTGCCAACTGCTTTGTCGGCACTGCCAAAAAGTGTTTTGGCCATGGTTTCTGAAAGCACAACGGTATTGGGTTCGTTAAACCTGGTTCCTGGCTTTTCACTGTACCAAGAGATGCTGAAGATGTCAAAGAAATCAGTTTCGATAAAAAACATCATTTCGTCAACTTTCTGCACTTCTTTACCCTGCCGGTCTTTGACCGTGAAAATCCCCCATTCCCTGAAGATCGATGCGACTTTTTCCAGTCCTGCTACTTCGTTTCTGGCGGCGGCGGCATGTGGGATCGCTACCCCCTTGGAATAATCGTCAAAACTGTTGTATTTCCAGTCGGTGACAAACCTGTAGATCCGGTCTTCATTTTTGTACCCTTCGTCAAAACTAAGCTGAAACCTGATGAACAGGAAAATAAGTATGCAGCTGGCCATCCCGACTGAAAGCCCCAGCACATTGATGGCGGTATAACCTTTATTTTTCCAAAGGTTCCGTAAAGCGATTTTAAGGTTCAGTTTAAACATGGTATTGTCAATTGAGTGCTATTCATATTTAAGGGCGTCTACAGGGTTGGATTTTGCTACTTTCACTGATTGTATACTTACGGTAAGTATCGCTATCAGGAATGAAAGGCCAATAGCAATGGCAAAAGGCAGAACGGATATGCTGATCCGGAACTCATATGCAGATAACCATTTATTGATGACTATGTATGCTATCGGAAAGGCGATCAGATTGGCAATGGCGACCAGTTTTACAAAATCCTTGTTCAGTAAGGTGAGAATATTAGCGGTACTTGCTCCAAGAACTTTACGGATGCTGATCTCTTTCTTGCGCTGCTCTGCCATATACAGGGCAAGACCAAGTAATCCCAGGCAGGAAATAAATACGGCAAAGCCCCCAAACCAGTTGGATAAGGTGCCCAGCAATTTCTCATTCTGAAACTTGAACTCAAAAACATCATCTACAAAAGTTCTTTCTACCGGGTAACCGGGATTGAGCTGTTTTACGATCTCGTCAATTTTAGCAACCGAGGAACTAATATTTTGGGAAGGATTTAACCTGGCCAAGATCACGGCTACTTCATCCAGATGGTCTGAATAAAAAAGCATGGGTGCTACCTCCTTGTATGCTGATTCTACTACGAAATCCTTCATTACACCTATGATGATAACCCGGTGACCACGCAGTTCGATTACTGTTCCCACAGGATTTTTAAGCCTCATAGCTTTTACTGCAGCCTGGTTTACAATCACATTGGTTGAATCCGTATACTGAGGAGAAAACTCCCTTCCTGCCACCATTTCTGTTCCAATAGTTTCCACAAAGTCGTAGCCTGTACCACGGGTGTTAAAAAGAATATCTTCCTTTGGATTTTTACCGGGCCATGTTATTCCAGTGGTATTATTTCCTCCGCTGCTGATATCCAAAGTGAAGTTGGACATATTGGTTACGGCACCCGATTTAATTAATTGTTCTTTCAGCAGCTGCAGTTTTTTTAGATCTTTAAGATTTCCATGAGCGGTGAGCTGTACGAGGTTGCCTTTATTATATCCTATGGGTTTACTTTTAATAAAATTTAGCTGCTGATAAATAACAGAAGTACACACGATGAGGCAAGCTGCAAATGCAAACTGAAAGACTACCAATATTTTACGTATAGAAAGTGATGAACTGCCGCTCTTGAGGCTAAACCCTTTTAGAACCTTTACAGGCTCAAATGAAGAGAGATGAAAGGCTGGATAGCTGCCTGCTATTAATCCTGCAAATAACGTCAGCATCAAAAGCATCGTCCAGAATTTCCAGCCCTGGTATTCGATAATCAGTTCTATATTCAATAAGTTATTGAAATAAGGCAAACTAATCTCTATAAGTACAAATGCAACGGCCATACCGATCAATGAAAGCAATACAGATTCCAGCATAAACTGTCCGATCAACGATTTTCTGGATGATCCGATCGCCTTGCGTACGCCAACTTCTCTGGCCCTTTTTTCTGATCGGGCTGTGGAAAGATTCATGAAGTTAATGCAGGCGATCAAAAGGATACAGCAGGCTAGTAAAGCGAAGATTTTTACCTGATCAATACGTCCGCCCACACACTTTCCGTTTTCGAAATTATCGTATAAATGCCATTTAGAGATAGGATGCAGAAAGATCTCTGTTCCAGATTCCGGATTATTGCTTTTTATAATATTTTTGACTTGGCTATTTGCCTGTCCAAAGTAATTATTGTCTTTTAGCTGGACTATATTTAAACAAAATGAATTATTCCAGCCAGATTCTTTAACCCATGGATTCGTTTTTTCATAAAGGCTCCAGGACATCAGGCAATCGAACTGGATGCTGCTGTTTTCAGGCACATCGGCAATTATACCTTCTACCCTCAAAGGCTCCTTATTATCCAGTTTTAGTTCTTTATTTATTGGGTCTTCGTTTCCAAAAAGTGTTTTGGCAAATGATTCTGTCAATACCACAGAGTTGATATTTCGTAATACAGTATTTGGATCTCCTTTTAAAAACTTGTAATCGAGTATTTTCAGGAATGAAGGATCTGCGTGCACCGCTTGCTTTTTATACCCATTATTTTTATAAGTAATCAGCATATTATACGGATAGGTTGAATGTGATGTATACTTCACTCCAGGAATTTTTTCTTTGATCTCGGTGGCCATTATGCCGGGAGTCCAGGCATGTGTAAAGTAACTGTTACTGGCTTTTTGGTTGTTATAAACCACGTATGTTTTTTCGTAGTTGGTAAACTGCCGGTCATAACCCCATTCGTAAGCTACGTACAGCAGCAACACCATACAACTGGCCAGGCCAATGGCCAAACCGCCTACATTGATCAGTGTGAAGCCTTTGTTTTTCCAAAGGTTCCTGACTGCTATTTTAAAATTGAGTTTAAACATCTTCTTGTGGTTAGGTTTTATTCGTATTTTAAAGCATCTACAGGATTTGCTTTTGCTGCTTTATAGGCCTGGAAACTTACTGTTAAAAAAGCGACTACGCCTGTGCCAAATATTGCAGCGGCTATAATCCACCAGGAAATTGGGGTGCGGAATTCAAAATTACCCAGCCATTTAGTCATCATGAAATAAGCCACCGGCACACCAATTATAACCGCCAACAAAATCATTTTCATAAACGATACTGAAAGTAATTGCATAATACTGGCGACTGAAGCGCCAAGAACCTTGCGGACACCAAATTCCTTGGTGCGCTGTTCTGCGCTGTAAGCTGCCAGACCAAATAATCCTAAGCAGGATATAAATATGGCCAGTCCACCAAATAGATTTGATAAGATCCCAAGAACCCTTTCCGCTTGCAGTTTTTTGGCATACAGTTCATTTACAAATTTTAAATCAACAGGGTAAGCAGGATTTATCTGTTTGGTGACCTGTGTGATCAGTTCAACGTTTTTTGTTAAACTGTTATTCGGGTTAAGCCGCATAGTGATCTGACCTCCCCAGCCCTTACTAAAGGCAATTACCATGGGCTTATCGGTAAAGTATGGAGAACCCCAAATGAAATCTTTGAATACACCCACCACGGTAAAGTCATTTCCATGGTATTTTACCGGAGTTCCCACTGGATTTTTGAGCCCCATCAATTTTACTGCATTACTGCTCAGCATGAGTGCTGCAGTATCTGAAGCAAATGATTTGGAGAAGTCACGTCCGGAAACCATTTGTATTCCATTGGTTTTAATAAAGTCGTATGTAGTGGCAATTTGATCAAAGATCACATCCTTATCTGCCTTGGACATCCCGGGCCATTCGAAATTCCAAAAACTTGAGCCACTGCTGGATAAACTACCTGATGATTGACACAAAGCGGTAACTGCTCCCGATTTTAACAACTCTGTCTTAAAAAGATCAAATTTCGTTCCCAGTTCACCATCCTGAGGCATCTCGGCCAAAAGATTAATATCATACCCTACCGGTCTGTCTTTAACAAATTGAACCTGCTTATAAATAACCAGTGTAGCAATAATCAGGATAATTGCAAAGCTAAACTGGCCAATAACCAATACCTGCCTTAAACTAACGGGAATAGCTTTTGCCCTTACAGTTTTTCTTTTAAGGGTTTGTATGGGGTTAAAAGAAGAAAGATATAATGCAGGATAACTTCCGGATAACAATCCTGTTAACAGGATCACACTTGTAATACCAAGCCAGTAGCCGCTACTATTATAATCAATACTAAGTTTTATACTAAGGAGGTTATTAAATGTTGGAAGTAAGATTTCGACCAACACAATGGCAACCAATACACCTATAATGGTTAATAAAATAGATTCTGTCAGAAACTGGGAAATTAAAGAAGCCCTGCTCGCTCCAATTGTTTTCTTAATGCCTACTTCTTTTGCCCGCCTTTCAGACTTGGCTGTCGCCATGTTCATAAAGTTAATACAGGCAATGAGCAGGATGCCTAATGCCAGGGCAATAAACAAGTAAATACGTTCAATATCACCACCCACACTTTTCCCATTCACAAATTTCCCGAACAGATGTCTATCGGACAACTTAAAAATAAAAGACTCGTCAGTTGAATTGCTGTTATTCCTTTTTATTATCCCCTTCACCTTTGAATTGATCAGAGAAATGTTTGCCTGCTCATTTACACGGACTACGGTTAACCAGTTATAGTTACCCCAATCAGGTCTTTTTACCCAATCAGAAAGCGCTTCAAATAAAGACCAGGGCATCAGAAAGTCAAATGTATTTGAGCTGTTGGCGGGCAAATCCTTGATAATACCTGTGACCGTTAAATCTGCCTCGTTGTTATAGCGTACTGATTTGTTAAGTGCATCGCCATCTTTAAACAGCAGCTTTGCCATCGTTTCGGTTAAAACCACAGATTTAGGCGTGTTTAAGGCAGTTAGCGGGCTACCTGCTATAAATTGGTAATTAAATATCTTAAGAACATCAGGATCGGCAAATTTAGACTCTTTTTTAAAGCTGTTTTCTCCATTTGCTATTAATTGTTGTCCGTTATTACTGATACGACTGATCGCATCTACATCTGGAATTTCTTGTTTGATGACCTGTGCTATCGCATTGCTTGTCAAATCTACAGTTGCCTGAATGTTACCTTTTGCATCTATAAAATTGGTCAACACCTGATACACATTTTCCGAACCCTTATATCGCTTATCAAAACTCCATTCATAGGATACATAAAGCAACAGCAAAAGGCAGGATGAAAGACCTATGGCCAAACCGACAATATTAATTATCGAGGAAGTTTTATGCTTCCAGAGGTTACGCAGTGCTATTTTTAGATTGAGTTTGAACATTTTTATAGTATTTAGGGTTATTCGTATTTTAAAGCATTAGCGGGATTGGCCTTGACAGCTTTCCGGGCTTGCAGACTCACAGTGACTACTGTAAGTATAGTGGACAGGGTTGCAGCGACAAAGAAGGGAAAAAGAGGGATATCTATTCTGTAAGCAAAGGTTTCTAACCATTTCTTTGCCAATACATAAGCCAGCGGCCAGGCAATAAGATTGGCGATCAGCACTATCCAGATGAAAAAAGTATTGAGTAGTCTAAACATCTGAAAATCTGTGGCTCCAAGTATTTTCCTGATGGATATCTCCTTAATCCTGTTATTAGTGGTAAATGCAGAGAATGCAAACAAGCCCAGTACCGCAATAAATATGGTCAGCATTGCCGCAAAGAAAAATACAGACTGAAGCTGTTCCTGCTTTTTAAATAGCTTTCCATACAACTGATCCAAAAATTCATACCTGAAATCCTCGCCGTCAAGTGTATTGATAGCTGGCCATTGCGATTTAAGCGTTGCAAGCACAGAAGTCATGTTACGCTGATCGATATTCACCATGATCTTTATTTTCTTATTATTGCATGGATTCTTTATCGCATATATTGTAGGCGCTACCGCTGATTCAAATCCCTGGGCTTTAAAGTCCTTCACCACCCCAACTATTTTATAATCCATGCCGCAGCCTCTGATGATCTTGCCTACCGGATTAGCTACACCGTAACGGGCTGCTGCAGTTTCGTTCAGAATTGCAGAACCCGCTGTGTCAGCCATAAAATCCCTGGAGAAAAAGCGTCCGTTTTTCAGCTTGATATCCAGCGTTTCGAAGTAATCAAAGTTTACATCCAGAAAGTCCATTGATAACTCCTGATCTTCTAGTTTGTAATTATTTGTACCTGGCTTAGATCCGTCAGGTATGTCTGAAGCTACTGTTACGTTATTCACTCCAGGTATTTTCATGATTTTGTTTCTGGCGGCCTCAAAATCCTCAGGGCTGTTATAGAACTGGATATTTTTTATAAAAACCACTTGCGATGGTTTAAATCCCTTGTCCTCAGCCCGCATATATTTTAACTGATTGTTTACGATCAGCAAGCCTGCAATAAAGATGATGGCAATTACAAACTGACCTGCCAAAAGAGAATTCCGCAGCCACAGTGTGCTGTAACTGGTTTGCATATTGCCTTTCAAAACTGATGCTGGCTTGTAGCCCGAAAGCACCAGCGCCGGGTAAATGCCGGAGATCACCGTAACACCTGTTAATATCAACAGCAGCTGGCCAAAGAGCGCTGTGTTTCCATGCCATATAGATAATGGGATACCAAATAGCTTATTGAATACGGGAAGCAGCATTTCCGCTATAATGAGCCCGATTATCAAAGCCAGCAAGCACTGCATAAAAATCTCCGCAAGAAACTGAAATGTAAGGTTAAAGCGATAGGCCCCCAGCACCTTCTTTACCCCAACTTCCTTTGCCCTTTTGGTTGCCTGGGCAATGGTAAGATTGGTAAAGTTGATGCAGGCAATAATGATAATTAGGATACCTAAGCCAAAAAGCGCGATTACAATCTTATAATTGGCATCGCTGCCTGCCATTGGTTTTAAATGCAGGTTCTTCAAAGGATCCAGAAATATAACAGAACGCCCGGCAATTCTGCGATCGTTTGCAGGCAAACCGCCTTTAATCAGTTCTGCCTTATAAAGCTGGTCTATTTTATGCTGGAGGGCTTCGATATTTGTGCCCTCCTTTACCTGGATAAAGGTTCTGAAATTGTTTGTTCCGTAATCCTTATTGTCTAAACCTACGTCCTTTGAAAGCGATATGATATCAAACTTTATATTAGAATGCTCATCTGTCCTTTCAATTGTCCCAAATAGTTTAACAGGCTGTGCATCTTTTTTGGGTCCGAAGCCAACCATTACAGGAAATACTACCTTCTGGTTTGGAAATAGCTCTTTAATAAACATTTTGGGTACGTAGCCTTGAAATCCGGGGTCGTTTTCATCAACTGTCTTTGCTTCTGGCCATATGTTGAACATCTTGGCAACTTTAAAATCCATCATCAGGGCCTTGGTCGAATAAACCCTGCCCTTTTCTGTATTGAGCGGGAATTCAAACCAGGTAGTACTCATCTTTCCTGCGACCTCAACTTCCGGAAAATTATCTTTGATTAATTTGGACAGGGGTGCCGGTGTATATTCGGTTTTATAGTCCGGCAAACTTCTTCCTACCTGGTAGATCCTGTTGTAATTGGGTACATCTTTATCGTAACCCGTTTCATAAGTCACGTACAGAACCACTATGATAAAAGCAGCGAGTGCAATGGCTAAACCTCCAATATTAATGGCAGTATAAACCTTGTTTTTCCAAAGGTTACGTAAAGCGATTTTGAAGTTCAGTCTAAACATGTCTTTCCGTTTTATTCGTATTTTAAAGCATCTACCGGATTGGATACAGCGGTTTTATAAGCCTGAAGACTGATCGTGATCATAGCGATCAATAGTGTTCCGGCTGCAGCTATAGCGATGATCCACCAGGAGATCGTAGTATGAAATTCAAAATTGTTCAGCCACTTTTCCATGGCGTAGCAGGCTATCGGAACCGCCAGCACCATGGCCACAAAGATCATTTTGAGAAAAGAAACAGACAATAGCTTCATCAGACCGGTAACAGATGCGCCCAATACCTTTCTGATGCCAAATTCCTTGGTGCGCTGCTCGGCGCTGTAGACGACCAATCCAAACAGACCCATACAGGAGATAAAAATTGCCAGTCCGCCAAAAAGATTGGACAGTGTGCCCAGTGTGCGTTCTTTTTGCAGTTTTTCTGCATAAACTGTGCTGATAAAATTGAGTTCAACAGGATAGGCCGGATTGATCTCTTTTGTGATTTTGGTGATTGTTGAGATGTTCTCCTGTAAGCTGTTGCCTGCGTTCAAACGCATGGTAATGTTACCTTTCCATCCTTTATTAAACTGGATGACCATTGGGTTATTGGATTTGTAGGGCGAGTCCCATACATAGTCGTCAAAAACACCGATCACCGTATATTTATCGCCAAAGATCTTCACGTTCTCGCCAATTGGGTTTTTAAGTCCCATTACCTTTGCGGCCGACGCACTGACGAGCAATGCTGCTGTATCTGAGGCAAACCGCTCGGAGAAGTCCCTTCCCTGCAAGAGTTTAACCTGATTGGTTTTAATAAAATCATATGCAGTACCAATCCGGTTGAATAAAACGGTGTTCTGAGCTTGTGACATTCCGGGCCAGGCAATATCCGTGAAGTTAGATCCATGATGGGACAGGCTTATGGACGACTGGTACATGCTGGATACGGCACCCGACTGGAGCAATTTGGTTTTAAACAGCTCAAATTTCTTTCCCAATTCACCTTCCTGGGGGAGTTCTACAAGGGCATTTGCGTTAAAACCAACAGGCCGGTTTTTAATATATTGAATTTGCTTATATATGACCAGTGTCGCAATAATCAGTATAATGGTAAAGCTAAACTGACTCACGACCAGGACCTGCCTCAGACTGATCGCAAGAAAATGTCTTCCGGTTACGTTCCTTTTCAGTGTCTGAATCGGGTTGAAAGCAGACAGGTATAACGCCGGATAACTTCCGGCGATCAGTCCGGTGCCTAGCACAATGGCCAAGAGACCGGTCCAGATATAACCGTCAAAATATGTAATCTCCATTTTGATGTTCAAGAGATTATTAAACAAAGGAAGACTGGCTTCGATCAGTGCTATGGCCAGAATCAGGCTGATCAGGGTCAGCACAATGGATTCTGTGAGAAACTGTGCGACCAGCATGCTGCGGTTTGCTCCTATAGTCTTCTTGATACCCACCTCTTTGGCCCTTTTTTCAGATTTAGCCGTAGCCATGTTCATGAAATTAATACAGGCAATCAATAAAATACCGATCGCAAGCCCCATAAAAAGCCAAATTTGCTCAATATCACCGCCCACACTTTGACCATCTTCAAACTTTCCATACAGGTGCATCTCGGTAAGCGGAAAAAGAAAATGAGGCTGCGTGGCCTGTTTGCTATTTTTCCTGACCAATTCATCCACCTTCTTATTTACCTGTAAAATATCACCCCCCCTGTCCAGCATCACCAGTGTCACAAAGCTGTAGTTATTCCAGTTCAGATCTCTTGCTTCCTCATCAACACTTTCATAAAATGACCATGGCATCAGGAAATCAAATTTGTTCGAGCTGTTTTCCGGCAGGTCTCCCACCACCGCTGTCACCTTCAAGTAGTATTTATTTAGATACAAGACGGATCTGTCCAGCACTTCCGTAGTACCAAAAAGTATTTTAGCTGTCGATGCGGTGAGGATTACCGAATTGGGGTTGTTTAATGCTGTATTCGGATCACCGGAAATGAACTGGTAACTGAACATCTTCAAAATGGCCGGCTCAGCGAATTTGGAACTCTTTTTAAAAGCTTTATCCCCATTGGCGATCAGTCCTTTACCACCGTAGTCCATCCGGCATACATATTTTGCTTCGGGGATTTCCTGTTTGACCATAGGGCCAAATGCCGTGGTAGAGCCGTTAAACGTCGCAAAGATCTTACCGCTGTCGTCCCTGATATTGGTCATGGTTACGTACACACGGTCCGCATTTGCAGATTGCTTGTCAAAGTTCCATTCATACAATACATAGATCATCAGCATCAGGCAAGCCGCAAGCCCTATGGCCAGTCCTGTTACATTGATCAGGGAGGAAATCTTGTTTTTCCATAAACTGCGCAAGGCAATTTTTAAGTTCAATTTGAACATGGTGTTCTGTTTTATATCGTGATCAGATCAGTTCTTCCGTACGGCCTTTGTTGATCTTTTCAGAGATCACATGTCCGTCTTTGAGGTTGATGATGCGGTTGGAAAAACTGGCATCGTGTGAAGAGTGGGTCACCATCACTATAGTTGTCCCGTTTTCATTCAACTCACACAGCAGCTCCATGACTTCATTACCATGTGAGCTGTCCAGGTTGCCTGTTGGCTCATCGGCGAGTACCAGTTTCGGCTTGGTCACCAATGCCCTGGCCACTGCCACCCTTTGCTGCTGCCCTCCGGATAGCTGCTGAGGAAAATGCCCGCTCCGGTTTACGATGTTCATTCTTTCAATGATCTCATTGACCAGGCGCTTTCTCTCCGTGGCAGGGACCTTATTGTAGATCAGCGGAAGCTCTATGTTTTCAAAAACCGTCAGTTCATCGATCAGGTTAAAGTTCTGGAACACAAAACCCATATTGCGTTTCCTGAAATTGGAGCGTTCTCTATCATTCAGCTTTAGTAATTCAGTGTCTATGAACTTATAACTGCCGCTTTCAGGTTTATCCAAAAGCCCCATCACATTCAGGAGCGTAGATTTCCCGCAGCCTGACGGTCCCATTATAGAAACAAATTCTCCTTCTTTTACATGAAGGTTGATGCCATTCAGGGCAGTCGTTTCTATTTCTTCAGTCTTGTAAACTTTTTCCAGATTTTCGATTTTTATCATGGCTATATTTTTATTTGTCTATTTCTATGATGTCGTATTGAGTAAACTGATCGTAAGAGGAAGTGATCACTTCCTCTCCTTTTTGCAGGCCTTCCAGCACCTCGTAATAAAGATAGTTTTTACGGCCTATTTTTACATTTCTTTTGGTGGCCTTGCCGTCTTTCAGTACAAAAGCCCATGAGCCGCCAGTACTTTGAAAGAATTGTCCCTGGGCAAGCAGCAATGATTTACTATTGTCTGAAAGGGTGAGTTTCACCTGCAGGGACAGGCCTCTCCGCAATTCATCTGGTGACTTGCCATCAAATACCAGTTCTACCTGGAACTGTCCGGCGGTAACCTCAGGGATCACTTTTTTAACGGTCAGCTGGTAGGTTTTACCATTAAATTCACAATTGGCCGTCTGGCCTTCCTTTACCCGGTTTACATAATATTCATCCACACCGGCCTGCAGTTTGTAACCCTGCATCACGTCGATTTTGCCAAGCATCTCGTTGGTATTGTAGGATTTGCCAATTACCGGATCGTAAGATGACAATCTTCCGGCTACGGGAGCTTTGATGGTCATGTTTTCGATATTCTGTCTGATGGTTTCCAAACTTTCATTCATTCTGGTTATTGAAAAGTCTATTTGCTGCAACTGCATTACCCGGCTTTGATTCTCTTGTTTTACGGCTTCTCTGAGGATCTTCTTGCGTCCCTGGTAATATTCATAATCCTGGCTGGAAATGTTAAATTCCTGCAGGGTAATCACTTTCTTTGAATACAGTGTGCTGTCTATTTTGTATTTGCGGGTAGCAGTTCTCAAGCTGTTCTCGATCTCCATCATGTCCTGGCTCATGACACGCTGGTTCTGTTCCAGGTCCAGTCTCAGCTTTCTCAATTGATTGATCTGCTCCGTTATGCTGGTTTCGGAAGAAGTATAACCCGATAAGGCATTAGGATTTGCAATTCTGAGGAGCGGGGTCCCTTTGACCACACTGGCTCCATTTTCTGTAAATATTTCGGCAACAGTTCCGCCTTCAGGCGAGCTCACGATCACGGAGGTCAGCGGAACCACACTTGCGTTTAACAACACCACATCCTCAAAATCGCCATATATTACTTTACTCACTGTAATTTTATCGGCATCAGCTTTATATACTTTATTTAGTGACAAACTGTATCCATACGCAACAAGAGCAATAAACAATACTCCTCCTGTGAGTATCAGGATTGTTTTTTTATTGAACCTCTTTTTTTCTATTATCTTATCCATTTTTTTAACATGTGCTTTGACACCGAGCAGTATGCCAAGCTTATGCCAATCAAGAACAACAGTTTTATCTCGCTGTATTTCAGCAAATTAATTAAAATACACTTTCAAATATGTTCAAAATCGGACACTCCATGTACATCATCGAACACTTTTATTATTTTTGATCAATAAACCTTTATTGTTATGATAGACGCAACAGTTTTAGTGATCGATGACGACGACGATATCCTGCTTAGTGCAAGGTTATTTCTGAAACAGCACTTTGACCAGGTAGTGACCTGTAAATCTCCAAAAGAGATCAATGTACTGCTGAGCAAAAATGAAGTTGACATCATCCTGCTGGATATGAACTACCAAAAAGGGGCCAGTGATGGCCGGGAGGGTCTATACTGGCTGGAGCACATTCTTTCCATCGATAAAGACTATGTGGTGATCCTGATGACAGCATATGGAAACGTGGAACTGGCTGTACAGGCAATAAAAAAGGGTGCGACTGACTTTATACTGAAACCCTGGGAAAATGAGAAGCTTTTTGCCACGTTGTCTTCCGCGTCTCGTTTGCGCCAGTCCAACAAAAAAGTGAAGAAACTCGAAAAGATCCACTCCTCTCTGCAAAAAGACATCAACCGGCAGTTTGAGAATATCGTGGGAAGCTCAGAACCGATCAGACAGCTGCAACACACGCTGATAAAAGTTGCGCCTACTGATGCCAATGTATTAATTCTTGGTGAAAATGGCACCGGCAAACAAGTATTTGCCTATGAACTGCACAGGCTGTCCAATCGCAGGAACCAGATCTTTATGCATGTCGACCTGGGCTCTTTAAATGAAAATCTGTTTGAAAGCGAATTATTTGGCTATGCCAAAGGTGCATTTACCGATGCAAAAGACGACAAACCCGGCAGATTTGAAATGGCAGAAGGCGGGACGATATTTCTGGATGAAATCGGAAATCTTTCCCTGCCGCTTCAGGCCAAGCTATTGAGCATTTTGCAAAATCGAACGGTCACCCGGCTGGGCGAAAGCAAGGAAAGAAAGATCAATGTGCGTTTGATCACGGCCACCAATATGCCTTTGAATGAAATGGTTGCAAAAGGAACTTTCAGACAAGATTTGTTGTTCAGAATAAATACAGTTGAACTGGAACTCCCGGGTCTTGCCAGGCGGGGCGAAGACATTCTCTTGCTGGCCGGCCATTTTTTAAGCAGTTTCGGGACAAAATACCACAAAGGTCTTTTAAAACTGGATGCCAAAGCTGAAGATACACTGCTGAAGTACCACTGGCCCGGAAATGTAAGGGAGCTCCAGCATGTCATTGAAAGGGCGGTGATCATGGCCGACGGGCATGAGATCAGCCATGCTGACCTTCAGCTGAGTCCGCAGAAATTTGGCAATAGTTCGCCGGTGCAAATTGACATCCCTCTGGAAGAAATGGAGAAACTGATGGTACAAAAAGCAATTGATAAACACAAGGGAAATATTTCCAGGGCCGCTGCCGATCTTGGCCTGACACGTGCCGCGCTGTACAGGCGTATTGAAAAATTTGACCTGTAATGTTTTATCAGAGGTTCACATTTCGGCTGTTTACCCGGATGCTGGTCATCAATGTACTGGCGTTTCTGCTGGTGTACCTGATCAGGAATACGCAACTGTGGTTTACCATCATAGGCCTGAGCATATTTCTTGTGGGGACGCTGATCAGCTTATACCATTACATCAACCAGATCAAAGATGACATTAAAAGATTTATCCTAGCTGTAAAAACGCGTGACGGCACTTTGAATTTCAAAAACAAGGCCACCAAAGGCAGCTTTCCCGAACTTTACGAGTCTTTCAACGAGATCATACAGATCCATAAAGACATTCAACTGGAAAAAGACTCGATGTTCCAGCTGATCAGGACCATCCTGGAACAAGTACCCGTGGGTGTAATCGTTGTAAAAGACAACAGGGAAAATGCAAAACAGGCGGAGATCGTCTTCTTTAACCAGGCCGCAGCCAACCTGCTCAACATACCCGCCTATAAATACTGGCACCGGCTGGTACAGCACATCCCCCAGTTTGCAGAAGAAATTGAATCCATAGGAAAGGGGGGCAAGAAATTCGTAGAATTGAAGATACAGGATAAACTGATCCAGCTTTCCACAGAGATCATTCCTCTGAACCTTTATCAGACAGACTATACGATCATTTCCTTTCAGAACATCAAAGACGAGATAGAGCAGAAAGAATCTGAAGCATGGAACAGGCTGATCGGGGTGATCTCACATGAAATCTTAAACTCAATTACTCCTATCAGTTCTTTGTCTGACACGGTAAACAGCATGATTTCGGAAAAAGAATTTCTGAGCAGCGATGACCTTCAAGACCTTAAGCCTGCCTTGCAGACCATCAAAAGGAGATCAGAGGGCTTGCTGGATTTTGTTAAAGACTATCGCCTCATCGCCGAATTGCCTACACCAGTCCTTGAGTATCATACCATTGGCGAGATCCTTCAGCACATCAAAGTACTGATGCAGCCTTTTGCCAGCGGAAGAAATATCATATTGAAGGTAGAGCAGACTTCTTCCAGGATCAGTATTCGCATCGACCTCAAACTGGTAGAACAGGCACTGATCAATCTGGTGACCAACAGCATTTATTCTTTAGAAGGCACAGCACATCCTGTGATTGGGATCAGCTATAAGTTAGACCAGAATAAACTGTATCTGGAAGTGAGCGACAATGGTAAGGGGATCGAGGCAGAACTGCTTGAAAAGATCTTTGTTCCCTTTTTTACCACCAGGAAAAATGGCTCGGGTATTGGTCTGACCATCACCCGAAACATTATGAAAATGCACCAGGGAAATCTGGAAGTAACCTCAGTTCCTTTTGAGCATACTACCTTTTCCCTGGTGTTTAGATATCAGTAATTATATTTCAGTACCATCTGGTATAACAGCGCCTTTTTTGACCACCACTATCCCGTCTTTAACCGTATACAGTTCAAATTCCCCGTCTGCAAGGTGATCTCCACCGATGATCTTCACATCATCACCGATTCGGCTGTTCTTATCAATGATGGCGTTTACGATCTTACACCTGTCACCGATCCCTATCATTGGCTTGCCTTTGGCTTTATCTTCGGCGATTTCTTCCAGCGTCTGGTATTTATCACTGCCCATCACATAGCAGCTTTCGATATGTGTACCTACACCAATCCGGGAACGGATGCCAATCACAGCATGCTTGATGCACTCAGCCTGTAAAATACAGCCCTCAGCAATGATCGTTTTGTCCATCGTAGTGCCCAATACTTTGGAAGGCGGCAGCATACGGGCACGGGTAAAGATATTGTGGTGATGGTCAAACAGGTTGAACTTGGGAATATCGTCTGTAAGCCCCAGGTTTGCTTCAAAGAAAGAAGCGATGTTACCTATATCTGTCCAATAACCTTCATACTGAAAACTCAGCACGTCGTGCTCCGTAAGCATCCTCGGAATGATCTCTTTACCAAAATCTTTCTCATCTGCATTTTCGGAAAAGATCTTCACCAAAAGGTCTTTGTTAAAAATATAGATACCCATTGAAGCCAGAAAATTACGGCCCTCTGCCTGCATGTCAGCTCCGGTATCAGAAGACCAGTCCTTGAGCAGCTCGGTCTTAGGCTTCTCTATAAATGAGGTGATGATGTTTTCTTCATTGGCTTTTAAGATTCCAAAGCTCGGCGCGTCCTTGGCGTTTACCGGAATGGTGGCCAGCGTCACCTTAACGCCGCTCTTAATGTGTGCCTCTACCATCTCATTGAAATCCATCTGATACAGCTGATCTCCTGACAGGATCAGCACATATTCAAATTCATGATTCAGCAGATGGTGCATCGTTTGCCTTACCGCATCTGCCGTTCCCTGAAACCAGGTCGGATTTTCGGGTGTCTGTTCCGCAGCCAGAATATCCACGAAAGCCGCACTGAATGTACTGAAATGATAAGTATTTTTAATGTGTTTGTTTAATGAGGCTGAGTTGAATTGCGTCAAAACAAACATGCGGTGTATTCCTGAATTTAAACAATTAGAGATAGGAATATCAACCAATCTGTATTTACCTGCAATCGGCACCGCAGGTTTAGAGCGAGTTTGTGTAAGTGGAGCTAACCTAGAGCCCTGGCCCCCGCCAAGAATTACACCCAATACTTTTTCAGTCATTTAGTTTCATATTATATTTGGTACAGATTTATATATTGCTGAGCTGCCTTATCCCATGAATGATCCAGCTGCATCATAAACTTACGAATTTCTTTCACTTTTTTAGCATCAGCATAAAGCTCCAATGCACGGTCTATGGCATGTCCAACATCCCAAACACTCGTCTGGTCATGGCAGATACCAAAACCATTATCCCCGATATCTATAACTGTATCTTTCAAACCTCCAATTCTTCTCACTATAGGAATGGTCCCGTACCTCAGCGCATACATCTGGTTCAGCCCGCAAGGCTCTACCCTGCTGGGCATCAGCAGAAAATCTGCACCTGCATATATTTGATGCGACAATTGCTCATTATAACCGATGTAAGCATTATAGTTTCCCGGAAAGGCCTCCTTTAAATGATTTAGTCTTCCTTCTACCTGCGGATCTCCCGAGCCCAGCACCAGTACATTCATTTCACCATTGCTTTGAAGCAGAGCGCTATAGAATATATCCGGCAGCAGGTCTGCACCTTTCTCACCTACCAGTCTTCCTATAAATGTAAATAATGGTTTATCAGGATCCAGATTAAAAACACTGCATAATGCTTCTTTGTTTGCTTTTTTTCCGGCTTCCAGTATTTTAATGCTGTATGGCTTATACAGCATCGTATCCGTGGACGGATCCCATACTTCGTTGTCTATTCCGTTCAATATCCCCACAGATTTGCCCCTTTCCTGCGACAACAGGCTTTCCAGTCCGTTGGCATTGTAGCGGATCTCTTCCAAATAACTTGGGGATACCGTTGTCACCCTCCAGGAACATTTAATAGCTGCCGCTAACGGGTTTATAGCTCCTTTCCATTCCAGCTGACCTGCCTTCCAGAGGTCAAACGGGGGTATATAATGCAGTTTGTCCCAGCCAAACTGCCCCTGGTATTGGCCGTTGTGGATGGTCAGCACAGTAGGCACGCTGCTCAGTTTTCTAAACTGACTGCAATACGCCGTCATAAAAGGGACCAGGCCGGTATGGTGATCGTGGCAATGGATCACATCGGGTTTGTGTTCCCATTGTGCCATCCAGTCCAGCACCGCTATCTGAAAAGCAAGAAAACGCTCTGTATCATCACCATAGCCATATACATTCTCTCTGTCCATCAACCCGGCGATGTGCACCAGGAAAACATCAAAACCAAGTTTATTGGTCTTTTCCCTGAATATCCTGACCGGAAAATTCTGAAAGCCCAGTTTGCCCCAGCCGTCGTAAACTACTTCAAATTCATTTTCACGGAGAAACCTGGTCTGATAAGCCGGCATGACAACTTTAGCGACATGCCCCAGCTTATTTTGATATTTTGGCAATGCACCTACAACGTCACCTAAACCACCTACTTTAGCAATAGGATAACATTCTGCGCTAAGGTGTATAATCTCCATAATTTAAGAATTTAAAAAGTATCTTAAATTAAGGATTAGAATAAGGAATGCAAATATTTAGCGCAAATAAATATCATTGCGCCGAAACAATCGTCCTTATGGCATTATCGTCATTTCGAACAAAGAGAGAAATCTCTTGAACTATAAAGAACAAGAAATCTCTCTCGTATTGACAATTGAGAAAAATTTTAATTCAGCTTGAACTCTTGTCTGGTGATATCAAGATAGAGATCACCATAACTCTCTGAAGGCTCAATCTGGGTATCCTTCCGGAAATCGTTAAAAGAATCTATAAATATGAGGCCGCTTTTTGATGCATTTAACTTGGCAACATTGCAAAATGTCCTGTAGAATCCCTCAGATCTTTTCAGCACCAGGTTTTTGCTGGTTGGGTTTTCAAACGTATATATCCTGCCAGAAGCAATAGAAGGAATAAATTCGATATTCCATGATTCCAGCATCTGTTTCCAGTATTTCCAGTTCTGGTCCACCATCTGTGGAAACAGGTAAGTACGGTCGGGAGAATCTCCTGCATCAATCATATTGGCTTCATACATCGCGTCTACACAGTTCTGAAACCTGAAATAAAAACGTTGTGGCGGAGACCACCTGTCCTGCATACCCACAATATACAATTCAAAGCCAAGTGCAAAAACCCGTTTTCTGAGTTCTGTATATACCGCCGGATTACTAGTGGCGTTCAGGTTCTGTGCACCGTTGATGATCAGCAATGGCTTATTGTTTACTTTCATATAACCTGCATTCCCAAAATAAACGGCAAGCCTTTTAAAATCATTATAAAATGCTTCGATCTGTGCGGCTGGTCTGGTTTCCAGCGCCGCAGTGCTGCTGATCCCAAACAATCCGGCATTGAAATTATAAGTGATCGCAAATTTCATACTTCCTGCATTTGGTGCATCCAAAAACGATTTGATGGTCAGGGAATCCTGTCTGTATCCGCCATTATCCAGCGTCGCAGAACGCACAGAAAATATAAAATAATCGATTTTTGCTTTAAGCGCAAAGTCTATATGCTGGGGCATGATAGGTGGATTGGTGGCTGGTATCGCTGTAACCACACCATTCGGGAACCCATACTTACCTACCTTGGGAAGTTCCTTGATGTTTGTATTAAAAGCCGATCCTGTATTCACATAAAATGCGCCCAGCACATAGTTTTTATCTGGTGGCGTGTTCTTGATTTCATAGTTTAAAAAATGGTCATCTACCGACGGACCTTCATCTTTTTTACAGGCGCCGAGCAAAGCAGACAATGCCAGCGTCAATATGCATAAGGTTGTATATCTATTTTTCATTTCAGTTTATTTAAATTATGGCCTGACAAATTTATTGACCAGTACGTAAGGGATACCCGCGGCGGCCAGGCTCTGGATAGTTGGCCCGTACCATTTTTGAATGTATTTTGGATCGTAAAAAGCTCTAGCGGTATTCCAGTCCCTGCGCACGACCGGCTTCGCAAATTTCAGTGAAACCGTAGGCAGGTCGTTTGCCCCGAATTTTGCGATCGCGTTATTGTATCCTGTAGGATTATACGTGCGCTCCACATTGGGAAATTCCCACCTGTCCGGAATATCAGTAATGGT
>NZ_DATHGC010000220.1:0-28380 GCF_035317785.1 Pedobacter sp.
CCGGGGAAACGCTGTACGAAAAGCTGCAGATATTATTGCTCCGGCAGCAGGCCGGCTTAGCCGTCGACCTGAACTGGCTGATCAGCCAAAAGAAACAAACCATGTTCGGCAGCAGCTATTGGGGGGAGACCAACCGGAGATTTTGGGACAACAGCATTCAGAATACCCTTTTGGCTTATCAGATCCTAAGAGATAAAGGCGGATACAAAGCGGAACTGGACCGTATTACCAGGTACTTCCTCGAACAGCGAAAAGACGGGCAATGGCGCAATACTTATGAGTCTTCACTCATTCTGGAAACCATACTTCCGGAACTGATCACAGAAGGCAGGAAACCAGAGCCGCCAAATCTAGTACTCAACAAGACCGAAACGGTCAAAACTTTTCCATTTAGTAAGGTTATTGAGCCCGGCAAGCTCAGTGTAGACAAAAAAGGCAATGCCCCGGTCTATTTTACGGCCTACCAGCAATTCCAGAATTCCAATCCGGAGAAAGTCAGTAAAGACTTTACTGTTAAATCCAGCTTTATCCAGAACAATACTGAAGTTAAAAATCTTAAAGGCGGAACAACAGCTTATTTAAAAGTGGAGGTGGAGGCTCGTGCAGATGCGGACTATGTGATGATAGAGGTACCCATTCCGGCAGGCTGTTCTTATGAAAACAAGCCACAAAGCTACTGGGGCGTAGAGACGCACCGGGAGTACTTCAAACATAAGACCTCTATATTCTGCACCAAGCTGAAACAAGGAAAATATACATTCAGCATCCAGCTGATGCCAAGATACTCAGGAAGTTATAACCTCAATCCTGCTAAAGCAGAAATGATGTATTTTCCTGTATTTTATGGCAGGGAAGGAATGAAGAAAGTAGCCATTAATTAACAAAACAAACCTCTTCTGCTTTGTTGCCGAGTTATATTTTGAGTGAATTTGTATAGATGCAAAAATCCAATGAAGAAGGAAATTGATGTCATAGCGTTAGAGAAAATCCGCCAGCTCAGGGAAACTTCTTAACTAGAAATTTCCTATATTGTTAAGGAAATATATAATTATGCGCTCAAAGTTCATCTTTCGTTTAAGTTTGCCTGTTATTTTAATATTAGTACTTCCCCTTATTGGAAATGCCCAGAAAATACTCCCGACAGATACTTCTAAAACCATAGAACTGCGTATAGATCCGGCGGATGCCAATGGTGGCAACGCGTCAGATTTCTTTGAAAAAATTACTTACATTCCTCTGGAAAGCACCAAAGAAAGTACTTTTGGAAAAATAGACCAGCTGGAAGTGACTGATGATTATTACATTATTCTCGACGAAACCACCAACTGCATCCTCTTCTTTACAAAAACCGGAAAATTTCATGCAAAGATTGACGGCGGGAGTTATCATCTCGACTACTTTAAAAGGCTAAGAGATTTTAAGGTAAATAAATGGACAGCGCAGATCGTTGTTCAAACGTCGAAAATGAACAGCTACATCTATTATGATTTTAATGGTAAAAAACTAAGGGAAGTAGTCATAGAAAGAGATAAACATGTCTATCGGAATAATTATCGTTTCGTCAGCAAGGACGCAATCCTTGAGGTGTCAAACTTTAACGATGACCGTCCGGCAGACAGTACCAAAATCAATTATCTGATGGGGTATGCTGAAGATCTGATGCAGAAAAAATTAACCAGCGCGCTGCCTTATACCACTGTTGGCCTGAAAAGCAGCGGCGACATTCTCGGTGCCAGCGGCAACGGTCCGTTGTACAGCTCCCGAAGCGACACTTCTTTTTTATTCGCTAAGGACCATGACTACAGGATCTATCAGCTGTCGCCAAACCAGGTTAAGCTTAAGTATCAGTTCATCTTTCCGCTTCAACAAAACCTGCCACCAAATTTTATATACGATCCGGCTTTTATAGAAAAGCGCATAAAATACTTAGACGATCATAAAAAGGTGATCTTCGTACTGAGTAACTACCATGAGCTGGGCAACAACCTTTTCTTTAAAGCAAGTACAAGGGATGCTTCTAATAAGGATGAATATCTCATCTATAATACCGAATCCGGAACGCTCGTATCTTATGAACGTGTCTTGCCTGACGAAAATAATTCCTTTTTACCCTTATGGGACAGCATGGATTTTGCAAATAACGGATTCACAAGCGACGGCACTTTTTTGTATACTGATTTCCCATCGATCATTATGTTTCAGGCCCATGAGGCCAATAAAGACAGGAAAATCACTTATCCTAAGGCGCTGAACGACTATTTTACCCTGGGCACAAAAAAGGATAATCCGGTGATTATCCAGCTAAAACCACGACAAAATTGATAAACCCCTAACGATAACCGCTCTTGACCAGATATTATAGTTTACTTTTTTTAGTTGCCCTTCTATGCGGCCCGGTCTTCACCGGCACTGCCCAAAAGAAAGATTCCACCTATGTAGGTCTGGCAAATGGGCTGGTGAGAGATTCTGTGCATAACTACGTATTGCAATCGGCAACCGTTTCTATTTACCGCGCTTCCGACTCCCGCTTAGTCAGCTACCAGTTGTCCAACAATTTCGGAAAATTCAGTTTTGCGGAACTTCCCGTAGGTGTCCTGCTCAAAGCGGTGGTTAGCTACATCGGCTATCAATCCTACCGGCATGAATTCCTGATACCTGCTGATACCCGGAAAGTAGAATTTAAGCCCTTTCAGGTGTTGCGGGCGGACAATGAGCTACAGGAAGTCGCGATCGTGGCAAAACCGCCCATGCAAATGAATGGCGATACACTTGAAATCAATGC
Source organism: Pedobacter sp. (assembly GCF_035317785.1). GTDB lineage: Bacteria > Bacteroidota > Bacteroidia > Sphingobacteriales > Sphingobacteriaceae > Pedobacter. The sequence continues at coordinate 2,783 of NZ_DATHGC010000220.1, forward strand.
CGACGCCTTTACCCTGGATACCAATGCAGTTGCAGAAGACTTGCTCCGTGCCGTCAAAGGGATCACGATTTGGGGTGACGGAAAGATCACGGTAAATGGTAAGACGATAAGAAAACTAACCGTAAACGGAAAGGAGTTTTTTGGTTCAGATCCGAAGGTAGCACTTCAAAACCTGCCTAAAAATGCGATTGAAAAGGTACAGGTGTACAAGGAGGGAGCCAAAACTGACGATATAGAAGAACCTCCCATGAGTATGAATATTGTGCTGAAGAAGGGCAAGGATAAAGGGATGTTTGGAAAAATCGGAGCAGGGTACGGAACCAGGGAACACTATGCTGCCGACGGAATGTTGAGTGCTTTTAGCCCAAAAACACAGTTTAGCATGGTGGGCAGTGCCAATAACGTCAACAAAGCAGCCTATGACATTACGACCCTGATGAACTACAGCTCCTTCAAAGGCGAAGGCATTGACCACAATTATCAGCCTGATTTTAGCCGGCAAGGATTGAATACCTTCCATTCTGCCGGCTTTACATACAGCCATGACTTTCTGGGAATAACGACACCGCAATACAGCAGGGCTAAAACCTTCAGGACGGATTATCTGTTTAATGATACCGAACAGAAAGTACTGGAAAATCTGCTTACTGTCGTTTCTCTAAACGGCGACGAAAAATTGCTGCAGGATAAACGGGGCACTTCAAATAGTTCCGGATTGAGCCACCGCTCTACAGGAAATTTTGATTACAAAAGTGAGAAAAAAGACTTCATGGCTGATTTCACTTTACAAAACAACAGAAATGAAGGCCTCTCTACACAGGACCATCGGTCATTAAATTCAACTACCGGGGAAGAAAGCAGGAACAGGGCGTCACAGGCGTTCGATAACAAACAGACCAAAACATACTTAAAAGCAGCTTATGCAAGCCGCTGGTATTATAAAAAGAACAAACGCAAATCTGTTACTTTCAATATAGATTATGCATTTGACCGCGATAAGGGCGACAATATCAGCGAAAGGATCACGAACTTTACTTCGTTAACAGATCCTGATAAAAACCAGTATTTTAACAGGCAGTATGACCAGAAGTCTGAGAATACCACACATACAAGCAATTTTAGCACACCCAATCTCATCCGGATTTTTAAGCCTACCGGCATGAACAGGAGCAGAATTGAGCTTAAGAATACCTTGAATATGCGCCAGTCTAACATCATGGAGCATGTAGCAGACCTTGATACATTATCACGGCGCTACACTACTAACGATTTTCTAACCAACAAAAGCAGCTACCGAACGCTGGATGAAAGACCAGGATTAACATTTAGCCGCTCCTTTGAAAAGGCATTGGACAACCGCTACCGCAAGACATTAAGAATTAATTTAACCGGTGAAGGAAGGTTCTTCCGGCAGAAAAATAGTTCAGATAAAGCTTTCCAGAAAATAGACAGAACATACAGTGCATTTTTACCGTCTGCAAATATCAGCTATACCAACTCTCAGTCGGGCGAGTACGAAAGCTCCTACAGTCTAAAATACGTGACTTCCACTAGCTTTCCCGGCGTAGACCAACTGGCCCCACTGGTAGACAGTGCCAATGTCTTTTACCTTCATCTGGGCAATCCGAACCTGGAGTCAACTTATAAACATGAGCTTAACTTCGGCTTCCAACATTTTACAGTTGGTACAAATACATTCAGCCTGAATACTTATTTACGTCTGAGTACCCTGGGAAACTACATCGCAGACAGCAGCAATTATGATGCTTTGGGCAGGAACATCCACTACTTTGCCAATGCATCGGGCAACAGGAACCTGGAATTTAGCAATTACCTCAGTAAAGTCTTTAAAATGAAAGCGCATCAGGTACAATTGAGCCTGACAACGAACCTGTTCTACTACCGCAATCCCTTGTTCATTAACGGCGAGCCAATCCATGCACTAAATATCCAGGGCGGTCAGGGAGTACAAATTGGCTACAGTTTCAAAGACCTTTTTAAATTGACTGCCCATCCGGGGATTACCATATCGAGTTCCCGGCGTAAAAATACAGCAGATTTTAATACAAAAGCTCTGTTTACCACACTTGCAGCAGGTGTAAACCTGCCGGGAAAGATCTACATTACCAGCAATATCAATTACAGTAAGAATACCTCTTCCTATTCAAAACCGGTTAATTATGCCATTTGGAATGCCAACCTGGGCTGGCGCTTTATGAAGGGAAATAACGGGGAACTGAAGTTTTCTGCGCTTGACCTTCTACGCCAGAATACCAGTGTAGTCAACTATGCCAATAACAACAGCATCACCCGGGGTACAGTAAATGTATTACAACAGTACTTCATGGTAACGCTCGCATATTTCCCAAGAAAGTTTGGCAGCACAGAGGCCAAAAAGAAATAAAGCCTAGGGATCAAACCTCCATACCATGACCTGCCTGTCATCGCCCGTAGAGATCAAATACTTCCCGTCCGCACTCCAGATCAGTTTATTGATCGAATGAAAATGCCCTTCCGTATTCTTTTCCAGGCTCAGGATCTTGTAGAGCTTGAAGTCATCACTGCCCCAAAGCTTAATGCCCTTGTCCTGGCTGCAGGTCGCAAAGAAAGGCTGAGTAGGGTGGTAGGCAATCGCATACACACTAAACATATGGGCGGCGATATTATTGACCAGTTCATAATCAGGCAGGCCCCAGACCTTCAGTTGTGCATCACGTCCGCCGGAGATCAGAAAGCGCCCGTCTGGTGAATATTGTAAAGCGGTAACCGGCATTTTATGACCCCTTAATTCTCTGGTCAATCCATAATCTGAAGAATTGTAAATCCGTACCACGCTGTCTTTGCTGCCAAGCGCAACCTCGCCCTCGTCAACACTGATCGCTATCGTACGCACGGTATCGCTGATGACGGGAAAACTATAGAGCAGGGTATAATCATTTAAAGACCATACCGCCACCGTACCATCTTCACCAGTACTGATCAGTTCCTGCTTCGAAGAGATGGTTTTTACATCAAATACAGCTTTTTTATGGAAATTCAGGGTGGCCACTGCCTGAGCAGCCAAAGTATCAAATACCAGGATCAGTCCGCTTCTTTGGGCAATAAACAACAAGTCCCCAAAACGGTGCAGTGCATAAACTGAGCTTTGCACTGGTACCAAAACCTTAACAAAAGTCATGGTGTCCAGCGACCATTCTACTACACCCTTGTCATTGCCCGCACTATAAAACCCTTTGCCGTCAGCAGTATTGCTCAAAGCATAGATCGGGTTTTGATGACCGCTGAGCGTATGTAAGTGCTTTAGCATTTTTAAAATTAAGTGATTTTTTCGTATACTATTGTATATGAATTGGACATTATTTGTGCCTGCCTTCAAGGTTCAGTCCGATATCAGCAAGCGTTTTTCCTTTCTCTCTCAACAGAACCAGCAGGTGAAAGATCAGGTCAGAACTCTCATTGACAAAATCAACATCAGTCTCGGCCAATGCCGCGATCACAGTTTCCACACCTTCTTCACCAACCTTTTGAGCGATCTTGTTCAGCCCTTTTTCACGGAGCTTGTTCACATAAGAAGCCTCAGAAGGGTTTTCATAGCGGTCTTTAATGATCTGTTCCAATTCAAATATAAAGTTCTGGTTATAATTGGTCTTAAAGCAGCTGCGGGAACCTGTATGACAGGTAGGGCCAACAGGACTCACTTTGATCAGTAAAGTATCGTTATCGCAGTCGATATGCGTTTCCTTTACAAAAAGAAAATTGCCGCTTTCTTCGCCCTTTGTCCACAGACGGTTTTTGGTCCGCGAGAAGAAAGTAACTTTCCCTTCAGCCTGTGTTTTATCCCAGGCCTCCTGGTTCATATAACCCAGCATCAAAACCTCCAGGGTCTGTACATCCTGTATGATAACAGGCACTAAACCCTGTGTTTTTTCAAAATCTATATTCATAACCTTACCGGTATGTTGTGTTTCTTTAATTCGTTTTTTAATACAGGGATCGGGATCTCACCAAAGTGGAACACCGAAGCTGCCAATGCCGCATCTACACCCGTCTGCAAAAAGACTTCTGTAAAATGCTCCATCTTGCCCGCGCCGCCCGAAGCGATCACAGGAATATTGACAGACTTTGCAATCTTATCCAAAAGCAAGCAGTCAAAGCCATTTTTTGTACCATCATGGTCCATAGAAGTCAGCAGGATCTCACCCGCGCCCAGGCTTTCCGCACGCAGGATCCAGTCTTCTGTTTCCAGTTCCGTAATCAAACGGCCGCCGTTCAGGTGTACCATATTACGGCCCTCAACCAGTTTAGTGTCGACCGCCACTACGACGAACTGCACACCAAAGGCCTTAGCCAGTTCCTCGATTAAAGCAGGATTTCGTACCGCTGCCGAATTGATGCTGATCTTGTCCGCACCTGAATTGAGCAGTGCTTCCGCATCCGCAACAGAAGTAATGCCGCCGCCAATGGTAAAAGGAATATTGAGCTGACGGGCAACAGATTTTACCATTTCTATCGTTGTTCCCCTTCTTTCATGGGTGGCAGTGATGTCCAGGAATACCAGTTCATCAGCACCCTGCTGCGCATATTGCCAGGCCAGTTCTACCGGGTCACCCGCATCCTTCAGGTCTACAAAATTTACACCCTTTACCGTTCTGCCATCTTTTACATCCAGACAGGGGATAATGCGCTTGCTCAACATGAGGTCTTCATTCTATTCAGCATCCCCCTACAGCGATGTCATTTGTCTCAGGTTCCATTGCTTGATCTCATCAATACTGATCTTATTCTCATAGATGGCCTTTCCGACTACTACCGAACGGATGTCCAGCTCGGCAAGTTCTTCAATATCAGCCATAGCGCTCACTCCGCCCGAGGCGATCAGCTTGATAAAAGGAGAATGGTCGAGCAGCTTACGGTACAGGTCAACAGCCGCACCGCCCAGTTTACCATCTTTATTGATATCCGTACACAGGAACCTGAAAAAGCCCAGCTGCAAACATTTATCAACATAATCCATCAGTTTTATTGGTGAGCTTTCCATCCAGCCGCTGTATTTGATCACCTCGTCCAGCACATCAATTGCGATCACGATCCTGTTGGCATAATCGTATTTTTTACCCACCTCAGTGCTCAGTTCTTTCAGAAAATCAGGATTGGTAATCGCCTGTGTTCCTACGATCACACGGTGAATGCCCGCATCCAGCAGATCAGTTACCTGTTTAATGGTCCTGATCCCGCCGCCATACTGCACCCGCATGTCTGTTTTCTTTATGATATTAAAGAGTTCCTTTTGATTGCTAAAATCGCCCTTTGCTCCATTTAAATCGATAATATGTATAAATTCTGTACCATTAGATTTATAAGTATCTATCATATCGGCGATAGAAACATCATAAACCGTTTTCTGGTCATAGTCACCCTCCCTCAGGCGGACAACTTTACCATCTAATATGTCAATTGCAGGAATTATGTACATGTTGTATTTTAAGTTTAAAACCATCAGTCATTGAGCTGCTGATCTATAAATTTGAAAAATTCTTTAATAAACGCTCTCCGGCGATGCCCGATTTCTCAGGGTGGAACTGCACGCCATAGAAATTATCCTTTTGTACCCCCGCAGAGAATGGCATGCCATAGTCCGCAGTTGCGATGTCAAAAGTAGGGTTATATTCAATAAAGTACGAATGCACAAAGTAAAATTGTGTTAGATTTTCAACACCTTCAAACAATAAATTGTTTTTATGAGCGATATTATTCCATCCCATGTGCGGAATTTTAATCCCCTGATCCTTGTCAAACAGCCTGGTACGCACCGGAACAATGTTCATCATATCCGCATCACCCTCTTCAGAATGTGCCGTCAGCAGCTGCATACCCACACAAATCCCAAGCACAGGTTTTTTTAATGCCTTTATCGGGTCAACCAGTCCGGTCTGTTCCAGCTTCTTCATGGCTGCACCAGCATGGCCCACACCCGGAATGATGATGTGCGTATATTTATCCAGGTCAGTTTCTTCATTGACCATCCCATACGGCAGCTTTAGCCTGTCCAGCGCTGAGGTCAGCGAAAAGATGTTGCCCGCTCCGTAGTTTACAATTCCAATCATTACAACACCCCTTTAGTACTCGGAAGGACCAGCTTCTCTGCATCTCTTTTGATCGCCATTTTGATCGCCTTTGCAAAAGCCTTAAAGATCGCCTCGATCTTATGGTGCTCATTGTCGCCCTCCGCTTTAATGTTTAGGTTGCATTTGGCCGCATCGCTAAACGATTTAAAGAAATGGTAGAACATCTCCGTAGGTACATCACCTACCTTTTCACGTTTAAACTCCGCATCCCAGACAATCCATGCCCGGCCGCCAAAATCAATGGCCGCCTGTGCCAGGCAATCGTCCATCGGCAGACAAAAGCCATATCTCTCCAACCCAAGTTTATTGCCGATCGCTTTGGCAAAAGCCTCGCCCAAAGCAATGCCCGTGTCCTCAATCGTATGGTGCTCATCAATGTGCAGGTCACCGTCGGTTTTGATGTGCAGGTCGATACTACCGTGACGGGCAATCTGATCCAGCATATGGTCAAAGAAGTTCAAACCGGTATGGATCTCGGCTTTGCCGGTTCCGTCCAGGTCAATATCAATACTGATCTTCGTTTCGTTGGTATTGCGCTCATGATGAACCGTACGTGTACCAGCCTTCAGCATGGTGTAGATGTCCACCCAGTCAGAAGTCTGCAGGGCAATATATTCACTCAGTTCCTCAACCTTGCCTAAATTCTCAGCAGCACCCAGACCATCATTGTTGCGCAGCCAGATGGCCTTAGCACCCAGATTTTTGGCCAGTACCACATCATTCAGCCGGTCACCGATCACAAAAGAGTTTGCAAGATCATAGCCTTCATTCAGGAAATGCTGCAGCAAGCCCGTATTTGGCTTGCGTGTAATTGCATTTTCATGCGCAAAGGTCTTGTCAATGATCACTTCGCTAAATATCACGCCCTCACCGGCAAAAGTATCCATGATGAAATTGTGCACCGGCCAGAAGTTTTCTTCCGGATGGGAGTCTGTGCCCAGGCCATCCTGATTGGTCACCATCACCAGTGTGTAGTCCAGTTCGGCGGCGATGCGCGACAAATAATACAACGCCTTTGGATAAAACTCCAGCTTCGCAAAAGAATCGATCTGCTCGTCTTCAGGTTCCTTGATCAGTGTACCGTCACGATCTATAAAAAGTACTTTCTTCATGATTTAATATTTTTTAATGCCGCCAGTAAAACCTCATTTTCCTTACCAGTACCAATCGTGATCCTCAGGCAGCCTTCGCACAAAGTCACTTTAGACCTGTCCCTGATGATGATCCCCTGGTCTACCAGCGCATCATAAGTTGCCTTCGCATCAATTACCTCGGCCAATACAAAGTTAGCATCTGAAGGGTAAACTTTCTTCACGATCTCCAGTTCAGCAAGATCTTTGCTCAGCTGCTCACGGTCTGCGACTGTAATTTTGATCCATTCATTCACCTGCTCAATGTTTTGCAAGGCCCGTAAAGCGATGTCCTGAGTAGCCTGGTTGATGTTGTATGGCGGTTTCACCTTATTGAAAACATCGATCACCGGCTGGGCCGCAAAAGCCATACCCAGACGCAAAGCCGCAAGCCCCCAGGCCTTAGAGAACGTCTGCAATACCACTAAATTTGGATACTCAGTCAGTTCCTGGATAAAAGTCTTCTGTTTCGCATAATTGATGTAAGCCTCATCAATTACCACCAGACCATTAAAATTGGCCAGGATGGTCTCGATATCCGTGCGGATGATCGAATTTCCAGTCGGGTTGTTGGGGGAGCAGATGAAGATCAGCTTGGTATTTTCATCGATCGCTTCCGCAATGCCTTCCAGGTCGAGCTGGAAATTTGGGAGCAGGTTCACTTTACGTGTTTCCACATTGTTGATGCCTGCAGATACCTCATACATCCCATAAGTAGGTGGCAGGATGATCACATTGTCACGGCCCGGCTCACAAAAAGCACGGTAAAGCAAGTCTATTGCCTCATCACTGCCGTTTCCCAGAAAAGTGTTCTCAATAGGGACTCCTTTGATCTTACTGATCGCATCTTTCAGATCCAGTTGTAACGGATCAGGGTAGCGGTTGTAGTTTTGCTGCACGGCATCATCCCCATTAAAAAGCGGGGAACCATAACTGTTCTCATTGGCATCCAGAAACACACTGGCCTGCCCTTTATATTCATCCCTTGCCGTAGAATACGGCTTCAGATTTTTGATATTTTCTCTTTGTAATTTATTGATATCCATGTTGTAATAACGATTATTTCTGCGTCATTGCGAGGGAACCGAGGCAATCCCACCCATATCATGAGATTGCTTCGTTCCCGATGTATCGGGACTAGCTGTGCCTCCTCGCAATGACGGGTTAAGGAGGTGTTATTATTTAATCTTTCAATCGTATACTGATCGCATTCCTGTGTGCCCTCAGACCCTCAGCCTCGGCCAGCACCTCAACAGTGCTGCCAATGTTGTGCAGGCCCTGCGGGCTGATGTGCTGAAAAGTGATTTTTTTCACAAAAGAATCCAGAGATACACCGGAATAGGCCTTTGCAAAACCGCTGGTCGGCAAAGTATGGTTCGTTCCCGAAACATAATCGCCCGCACTCTCCGGAGTCAAATTCCCCAAAAACACCGAACCCGCATTGCTGATCAAAGGGATCAGCTGTTCAAAACGATCCGTAGCCAGGATCAAATGTTCGGGCGCATACACATTGCTAAATTCCATTCCCTGCTGCAGGCAGTCTACCAGCACCGCATACGAATTGTCTATCGCTTTGGCGGTTACCTCTTTTCTTGGTAATTCCGCCAATTGAACCTCAACCTCATTAAGTACCTGGGTGATGATCTCTCTTGAAGTAGCGACCAAAATCGACTGAGAATCAGCGCCATGCTCTGCCTGAGCAAGCAGGTCTGAAGCCACGTATGACGGATTGGCAGTCTCATCCGCAAGGACCAAAACCTCTGATGGACCGGCCGGCATGTCAATAGCAGTACCCGCCAAAGACTGCACCATTTGCTTAGCCTGGGTCACATACCGGTTGCCCGGACCAAAGATCTTAAACACCTTGGGCACCGTTTCCGTACCATAAGCCATGGCCGCAACTGCCTGGGCCCCGCCGATCAGGTAAACCCTTTCTATCCCAAGCTTTAACGCCACATAAGCCACATAGCAATTGGTCTTGCCATCCTTTTGAGGAGGTGAGCACACCACAATCTCTTTGCAGCCGGCCAGTTGTGCCGGAATACCCAGCATCAGAAAAGTACTGGGCAACACTGCTGAACCACCGGGAATATAAAGCCCTACACGTTCAATTGGCCTGCTCTCACGCCAGCAGATCACACCCTGCATGGTTTCGATCTTACTTTCTTTCACAGCCTGCGCCGCATGAAAAGTACGGATGTTCTCATAAGCAATGTCAATCGCTTTGCGCGCATCATCCGGTATGGACGCCGCTATGGCAGCGATCTCCTTTTTATCAATGTACAGCCGTTGCAGTTCCACCTGGTCAAAAGCAAGGGCATAGTCAAACAAGGCTGCGTCACCATTGGTCTTCACCGTCTCAACAATGCTTTTTACCCGGTCCAGAATGGCCGTGTCGTCTTCCAGCTGCCGCAAACAAAGATCTTCAATCTCCTGTTTAGATAAATCTGTATAACTGTAGATTTTCAATGTCTTATCTTTTTGTGTTAACTATTAGTTAATGATGAATTTAATGAAATTATGAATTAAGCAATGATCTTTTCGATCGGCATGACCACAATTCCTTCAGCACCGGCAGCTTTTAAACTGTTGATCTTTTCCCAGAAATCATACTCCGCGATCACCGAGTGAACAGCCACCCAGTCGGCATCAAACAAAGGTACTACAGTCGGGCTTTTTACTCCTGGCAGCAGGTCAACTATTTTCTGCAGGTTACTTTTCGCCACATTCAATACCACATATTTGGTTTCTTTTGCACGCAATACTGAGCGGATCCTTTGCAGCAGTTCCTGAACTTCCGGCAGCAGGTCAGAGCCTTCCTTGCCGATCAGCACAGCTTCAGATTTCATCACTTCCGAAAAAGGCTTCAATCCGTTACTCTTTAAAGTACCCCCTGTAGAAACGATGTCGCAGATCGCATCGCTCAGGCCCAGACCCGGACCAATTTCTACCGAACCGGAGATCGTCCTGACCTCGGCGTTTACTTTGTTGTCGTCCAGATATTTTTGAAGGATGACAGGGTAGGAAGTAGCGATGGCTTTTCCGCCCAGCTGGGAAATATCAGTGATCTGGCTTTCATTAGGTATGGCGATTTTCAGTGTGCATTTGCCAAAACCAAGTTTTTGGAGATAGGTCACTTCGGCACCCGCCTCAACGATTACATTTTCCCCCACTATACCCAGGTCGGCAATACCATCCTGTACATACTCAGGAATGTCATCATCCCGAAGGAAAAGAATTTCCAAAGGGAAGTTAGTAACTGTTGATATTAGTGAGCTTTTGTAGTTTTCAAAAGATAAACCACAGTTTTTTAGGATCTCTACTGATTTTTCGTTTAATCTACCCGATTTCTGGATAGCTATTTTGAGTGTTTTCAATTTTGCTGTTTATGATATTATTGATGAACAAGAAATAAAAAGGTCGGAAACAAGTTTTGAAGTACAAAACATTACATATACATCGCCAGTTGGCGATGGTGCAAATGTAAGTGATGGTTCAAAATATTGTTCATTTTTTTATTTTAAGTTCCTTATCAACAATGACTAGCATCTCTTGAGGAGATGCAAATATATAAAATGAAACATTAAATTAAAAATATACTGTATTTTAGTTGCTGGACATCTCCCGGCCTGACCATTTTATTTCTTTTTTACCGGATCATTCTTTCTCCTTCCTGTGTTTTACCCGGGTAGTATATGTGTTGACACTGAGTACGCTCTGAGTACGGAATGAGTACGCAATGAGTGCACCTTTTTACTGAAAAAAGGTGCACTAACCGTGGACTCAGGGTGCACTCACTGTGCACTCAGTGCGAACGCAGGTACCACTCTGATACTACAGATACAATACCCGGGTCAGACGAAGAAAAGAAGTGGATGAAAAAGCCAGCAGGATAACTGGCACTTAATTTGATTTCAGTAAATATAAAAAAATAACATCTAAATTTGCCTCAAATCTGTCTGCCTTGAAAAAATCATTACTGCTTGTTTTTCTGTTTGCGATCCTGCTCAGCTCTTGTAAGTGGTTTAAAGATACCCCCGAGATTGGATTGGTCCTTTCCAAACATTTCAAGAATAAACTCTACAAAGATTTTGACACTGCGGTCTACAATGTACTTTTTAAAAAACATCTGGATTCAGTCGGGAGTAAATTTTCAAATCCTAAGGTCACGAAGGCCTTTTATGGAGCAAATAATTTTGAGCCGGTACTGGTAACACGCTTTTTTGCAGATGGTCAGCTGGATTCACTTTTAAGTTACATCAGCCGGAGCCCTGAGCATGGGTTTAATCCCAAATCTTTCCGCTACCGGCAGATCGAAGAATTGCTGCAAACCCTCAGGGAAAACAAATTTAAAAACATCGCCGAGGTTTACCCTGTGGTGGCCGATCTGGAACTGAATGCCGCAGAAGGACTGATCAAATACAACAATTATGTCAATTATGGTGTGGTCAACCCGCGTAAAGTATTCAGCAGGTATTACATTGCGGTAGCCCGGCCTGATAGCACTGCCATCAGTAAAGTTTTGGCGACTGAGGATATTGCCGGGCTGCTGAGCGATATACAACCTAAGGAGGAAGCTTATCAGATCTTTAAACAGCAGCTGGCGAAGTTCAAGATAAAAATAGGTGATGAGCGGGCAATGGGTGATACCATCCAAATGAGCCCGGTTGCAAAAACCCTGCTGGTCAATATGGAGCGGCTGCGCTGGAAAATGCCCGATATGGGCAAGGAATATGTGGAGGTCAATATACCTGATTTCTCCCTGACCTGGTTCAATGATAAAGACACAGTGACCCATATGAAGGTTTGTGTGGGCGGACCCCGGGATGACGATTATGCGGAGCAGGTCAAGTTGTTTATGGAGACCGGCAAGCTGGACGATAAGCCAAAGAACCATGAAACGCCGATCATGCTGAGCAAGTTCAATTCGATACAGGTCAACCCGATATGGAACATTCCGGTCAGCATAGCACGCAGCGAGATCTATTACCAGGCCCTGAGGGATCCTTATTATTTGTCCAACAGCAATATCAATGTATATTACAAAGGCAGACTGGTAGGTGATCCGGATACGATCCAATGGAATAAATATCCGAGGGAAAAGCTTCCTTTTCAGTTCAAACAGGGTTCCGGGGGTGGTAATGCTTTGGGTAAGTTCAAATTTGTGTTTGAAAACGGATCGAGCATTTATCTGCACGATACCAATAATAAGAGTGCGTTCCGGTTGGCCAACAGGGCCATCAGTCATGGCTGCGTGCGGGTCGAGGATCCGCTGAACTTTGCCCGGAACCTGGTGAAGGACAAATATCAGTATGATGACCTGCGGATGGAGGTGAGCCTGCCGCCTACAGATACTACCCGGATGGCTGCCTACAAAAAGAAACTGGCCAAAAAAGCAGATACCCTTAATGTGTTTAAGCTGAAGCCGAAGTGGTTTGGGGTAAAGAAAGATGTCGATATCCTGATCAACTACCGCACCGCATGGACACAAAACGGGAAGCTGCAGTTCAGACCTGATGTATATCGCCTGGACGCTGCGCTTTGGGATGCGATCAAAAAGTTTAGGTAGATAATTCAGCTAAAAGTTCTACCTTTGGTTTTTAATGAATTTCCTATACCCAGGTTTTCTTTTTGCGCTGCTGGCAATAGCCATTCCTATTGTAATTCATCTATTCAATTTCAGGAGATTTAAGAAGGTCTATTTCAGTAATGTACAGTTTCTGAAGGAGGCCAAAGAACAAAATTCGTCCCGCGAAAAACTTAAGAATTTACTGGTTTTGCTGAGCCGGATCCTGGCTGTTATATTCCTGGTACTGGCTTTTGCCCGGCCTTTTATTTCTTCTGATTCCGGCGAGAGTCCGGCTTTGAGAAATGCGGTGAGCATGTATATCGACAATTCTTATAGTATGGAAACGGTAAACAAGGAAGGCAGTTTGCTGGACGAGGCCAAACGCAAGGCTAAGGAAATAGCTGCCGCTTATGGTTTAAATGACCGGTTTCAGCTGATCACCAACGATTTTGAAGGCCGTCACCAAAGGCTGGTCAGCAAGGAAGAATTTGTGCAGCTGCTCGATGAAATAAAGATCTCGGGGGCGAGCCGCAGCCTGCGGCAGGTCATCAACAGGATGCAGTCTGATGCCAATGCAGGCAGGAACCAGATCAGCTACCTGCTGTCAGATTTTCAAAAAAGCTTTGCCGGTCTTTCAAGGATAGACGGCGGCAAGGCCATCAGTTATAATTTCGTCAAGCTCAATGCCAACAGCCTGCCCAATATTTCGGTGGACAGCGTATGGAGCTTATCGCCGGTACACAAACCCGGACAAACCGAACGGATGGTCGTGCAGCTAAAAAATTATGGTGAGGAGGATGCTAAAAGTATACCCTTAAAACTTACGGTGAACCTCCAGCAAAAGGCGATTAGTAACGTTGCTGTCGGCGCGGGTAAAACGGTGACGGATACCCTGTCATTCAGCGGGCTAAAGCCGGGCTGGCAAAAGGCTGGCATTTCCATCAAAGATTTCCCGCTGACTTTTGATGATGAACTGAACTTTACCTTCAACGTCAGTGATGAGCTAAGGGTGCTGAACATCAGCGGAAATCCTTCGGATAAATTTATTGCTGCGCTTTTTGGCGCTGACAGCTATTTTAAACTGGTGGAAATGCCCGAATCAAATATTAAATATTCCACATTCCCGACCTACAGTCTGATTGTTTTAAGCGGGCTCAGGGAGCCGTCATCGGGCCTGGCGCAGGAACTGAAAAGCTATGTTCAAAATAGCGGTTCCGTAGTGATCTTCCCGGATCTGGATGTCAATGCCGCGGTTTATAATCCTTTCCTGGCGGGCTTGTCGCTGCCAGTTATACAACAGCTCCAAACGGGCGTGCCTGTAGCCAGTACTATAGACCTGAAGAACGAGATGTTTAAAGATGTGTTTGATCAGGTGCCAAAAAACATGGACCTCCCTGTGGTGTCCAGGTATTTCAGCTATGCGGACCAGAGCCGGACCAGCAGGGAAAGCATCCTTCAATTGCCGTTAAACCGTTCACTGTTTGCCAAATATACAGTTGGCGCCGGAAAAATATATTTATCTGCCAGTTCACTGAGCCTTAAAGATGGCAATTTGCCGAGGCACCCGGTATTTGTGCCGCTGATGTATAAAGTCGCTTTTGCCGGTGCAAGGGAACAGCCGCTTTTTTATACCATTGGTCAGGACAACCTGATCGGAACTGAAAAGATCAGTTTGCTGGCAAACCAGTCGCTAAAACTGGTATCGGCGGACTTTGAGGTGATCCCTGAGGTCAGACAAACACCTGGCAGGACACTGCTTTATGTCGCCGACCAGATCAAAAAATCCGGGTTCTATGAACTGACGAAAGCCGATTCTACATTGGCCGTTGTCGCTTTTAATGACAACAGGAGCGAATCAGATATGCATTATGCAACAGAAGGGGAGCTGGAAAATTTGTTTGGCAAACAAAAAATATCGGTATTCAATTCAAAAAAAGATGCCATGTCACTGAATATAGCCGCGAAAAATAACAATACGGAGTTATGGAAACTTTGTATAATTTTAAGTGTTGTTTTTTTAGCGATTGAAATACTACTGATCAGATTTTTTAATAAAACAAAACACATACAAGCAACATGAACCTTCTCCTCACGGGCATAACAATTGCCGATCCAAACAGCCAGTTCAATCAAAAGAAATGCGATGTTCGTGTAGAACAGGGAAAAATCACTGCGGTCTCTGTGGCAACTCCCGGGGGTGGCAGATTAGAGTCAAAAGGTGGTGAAGAAGTTTTTGACGGAACCGGATCGGTGTTGTCTCCGGGCTTTTTTGATCTGAACTGCTCGGCAGGGGACCCGGGTTTTGAGACCAGGGAAGACATCAGAACGGTGATGGCGGCAGCGGGTGCCGGAGGTTTTACGGGCCTGGCGGTGTTGCCAGATACAAAGCCTGTCATCCATTCCAAAGCTGAGGTGGAGTATGTGATCAATAAAGCAAAGGGCGGGCTGGTAGATGTCTATCCGGTAGGTGCGCTGAGCCGCGACCTGGAAGGCAAAGAGCTGGCAGAGCTGTTTGACATGAAGCGAGCTGGTGCGGTGGCTTTTTCAGAAGCTGGCAGGGCTATTGCCGATGATGGATTTATGAGCCGGGCATTGCAGTATGCGCAGGGCTTTGGAGGCCTGCTGATGGTTTACCCGGAGAATAATTCGATAGCCGGTAAATCGCAGGTCAATGAAAGCAGTACCAGTGTGCTTTTGGGCATGAAGGGCATTCCGGCTCTTGCCGAAGAAATGCACATCAGCAGGGATATATTTTTGGCGGCTTATCATGATGCTCCTGTACACGTCAGCACGGTTTCCACTGCCGGATCGGTAGCACTGATCAGGAAAGCAAAGAAAGACGGCATAAAGATCAGCTGCGATGTCGCGGCACATCACCTGGTCTTTACAGAAGAGCTGCTCAATGATTTTGATAGTAATTATAAGGTGAAACCCCCGTTGCGTGCGAAATCTGATGTGAAGGCACTACTTGCCGGCTTAAAAGACGGAACTGTAGATGCGGTGGTTTCGCAGCACCGTCCCCATGAAATAGAGTTTAAAGATGTGGAATTTGAAATCGCTGCTTATGGCATCATTGCTTTGCAGACGGTATTGCCGCTGCTGATCAGGGCAGGTTTGGATGCCGGGCAGATTGCGGAGAAGCTTTCGCTGAACCCGCGCAGATTGCTGGGTTTGGCAGTGCCTGTGATCGGAGAGGGTGCTGATGCGAACTTTACGGTATACAACCCTGCTGCTGAATGGGTGTTCAGTGCGGAAAATAACTACTCCAAATCGGCGAATTCACCATTACTAAATAAAACACTGACTGGCAAAGTACAGCTGGTTTATAACAATAAACAATTACAATCTTATGGATAATCATGTAAAAGTCGCGCTGATCGCATCACTGGATAACTTTGCCAAAATAAGTGGTAATGACTCCATTAAACTGGAAGAGGCCCTGGTTGAGGTATTCAGCAAGGACCTGGGTTTTATGGAAAAGGTAGAAGAATTTGACGAAGTGTTTGATGAGCATCCTATGTTTGACGAACTAAGGGAAGTTTTCTTTGACCTGCTGATGATCAATTTCTTCGCCAATGACATTAAGAAGCTGGAAGAAGACTACCTGGAGTCGGACGAATGGGCGGATATTGAAGAAGCGACGATAGACCGGGGTACGGAACTGCTCAATTTGCTGCTGTACATCAATGAATGCCATGATGAACGGATCAAGCCTGAACTTGGAGATTTCCTGAAAGAGTTTTTGCTGGTGGAAGAGGATGAGTTTCAGGACGAATTTCATATTTATGAGGACCTGATCAGCAATCAGCAACTGGTCGAAAGCAGTGTAGAAGACATTTGCAGCCATGCGGGGATGATCGAACTTGGAGAAGAAATGGAGGAATTATTTGTTCCTTTTATGGTGTTTTTCCACCAGCCTAAGCCAGATGATAAAATTATAATGGACCTGGAAGAATTCAGCAACAATAAAGAGTTTGATGTTGCGGTTTACACCTTAATTGCTAATTTTAACATTAATTAATGTTCATATAAAAAAAGTAGTTATGGAAGAAAATGCTTTAGTACAGGAATACAAGCCCAATATGCTGGCCTTTAAAAGTGCCGTTGCGTATGCTGTTTATTTTTTAATACTCATTTACGTTTTTAAGTTTTTGGGCATCGACCAGAATGATCCGGCGAGCACGGTTACTGAAAAAATCATCTCATCGGCATTGTCGTACATTCCTTTTATCCTGGCGGTGATTTATGTTCAAACCACTTATAAAACGGTTTTAGGGGGCTACATTTCCTTTGGTAAGGCATTTTCAGCGGGATTTAAGACAGCTGCGTATTCGGGACTCTTCATTGGTATTATACTGATCCTCTACTATATGGTACTGGACAGGGAGGCGTATCAAAAAGTAATAGATACGGCTTTGCAGGCTGCGGGTGATGATGAGCAAAAAAGAAAGGGTGTGGAAATGATGAGGTCATATATGATCTATTTCATTGCATTTGGCGGGGCGATCATGTATACTGTGCTTGGACTGATCGTTAGTTTGATAGGTGCTGCGGTGGTCAAGAAGGAAAAACCTTTGTATGAGGACTAATTTTATTTATCTAAGTTTGCACATTGACAAAAGCTGCTAAGTGCACATGGATATTTCTGTTGTAATTCCTTTATATAATGAAGATGAATCGTTGCCGGAACTGACGGCCTGGATCGCCAAGGTGATGCAGGAGCATAAGTTTACTTATGAGGTGGTTTTTGTGGACGATGGCAGTACGGATAATTCCTGGGCGGTGATAGAAGACCTCAAAACCCAGTACCCGGCGGTGAGGGCCATAAAATTCAGAAGAAACTATGGTAAGTCTGCCGGACTGAACGTAGCTTTTGAGGCAGCTCAGGGTGATGTGGTGATCACTATGGATGCGGACCTGCAGGACAGCCCCGATGAGATTCCTGAGTTGTACAGAAGGATAAAGGAAGAGAAATTTGACCTGATCTCGGGATGGAAGAAAAAGCGGTACGATCCGCTGAGTAAGACCATTCCGACTAAAATATACAATGCGGCAACCCGCCGGATGTCAGGCATTCATAATCTGCATGATTTTAACTGCGGACTGAAGGCTTACCGTAAGGAAGTGGTGAAAAATATTGAAGTATATGGCGAGATGCACCGCTATATCCCGGTGATCGCCAAATGGGCGGGATTCACCAAAATCGGTGAACAGGTGGTGGAGCACCGTTCCCGCAAATATGGGGTGACCAAATTTGGAATGAGCCGGTTTATCAATGGCCTGCTCGATCTGTTGTCCATCTTTTTTGTGGGCAAGTTTGGTAAGCGCCCGATGCACTTTTTCGGTACAATGGGCGTGCTGAGCTTTCTGATCGGGACTTTTATGGCGATTTGGCTGATCGGAGTGAAGTTATATCACATTTCAAACGGCATTCCGCTGAAGCGGGATGTGACAGACCAGCCTTTGTTTTATATTGCTTTGGTAGCGATTATCCTGGGTTCCCAATTGTTTTTAACGGGTTTTGTTGCAGAGCTGGTATCCAGAAGTGCGCCTGAGCGCAACCATTACCTGGTAGAAAAGGAGATCAGTTAAGCCATGTTTTTTTCGATCATTATCCCCTTATATAACCGTCCGCAGGAGATAGACGAACTGCTGTATACGCTGACCAAACAAACTTACCTGCAGTTTGAGGTGCTGGTGATAGAGGATGGCTCGTCGAATGATGCGAAACACATCATAGACAAGTATGTCAACCTGCTGGACCTGAAATATTTTGTGAAACCCAACTCCGGTCAGGGCTTCAGCCGCAATTTTGGTTTTGAAAAGGCTAAAGGAGATTATTTTGTGATCTTTGATTCAGATTGCCTGATTCCGGCCAATTACCTGGAAATCGTAAGTGACTATCTGTATGAGCGCAAGCTGGACGCCTTTGGCGGCCCGGATGCAGCCCATGACAGCTTTACCCCGGTTCAAAAAGCGATCAGTTATGCGATGACCTCTCCATTTACTACTGGGGGGATCAGGGGCAATAAAAAACATATCGGACAGTTTCATCCGCGCAGCTTCAATATGGGCCTGTCCCGGGAAGTATGGGAGAAAGTAGGCGGGTTTATCCTGACCAGGCTGGGCGAGGACATTGAGTACAGCATCAGGATCCATGAGGCCGGATTTAAGATCGGGCTGATCCCGGATGCTAAGGTATACCATAAGCGCAGGACCAGCTTTATGCAGTTTTACAAGCAGCTGCATTTTTTCGGCAGGGCCAGGATCAATGTTTATAAACACTTTCCGTCTGAACTGAAATTGATCCATTTCTTTCCTGCGGTGTTTACCTGCGGCCTGATAGCGGCCATTTTGATCAACCTGCTTTACTGGCCTTTGGCATTTGTGTGTAACTTTTTGATACTGGTATACTTTATGTTGATATTTTTTCACTCCTGGCAGGTCAATAAGTCATTAAAAGTTGCATTTTTGAGCATTATTGCTGCCTTCATACAACTGGCTGCCTATGGGTTGGGTTTTATGCAGGATTTTATTAAAAGAGTAGTATTTAAACAACAATGATAGATTTTTTAAAGGAGAGTACTTTTGCTGTAAATGAGGTGCTTGGCAAGGCCTGGACGGTGACGAGGAAGCATTATTTTTCGATAGCAACGCTTTGCTTTCTGATGTTCATCACTTCCAATGCCTCGGGGCTGATGGCATTCTTTTTAAAGGATGTGAGCAAGGGGTTGAATATACTGATGGCCTTCATCTTCATCCTTTTTTATTTTACGATCAACCTGTCGCTGTTCAAGTATATTTTTCATCTGCTGGATGACGAAGAACATGATGTGAGCATTGTGAGTACAATACCTACAAGGCAGCAGATCATCCGTTTCCTGGTGGCCACGGTGTATTTTATCCTGTGTATTCTCGGGGTGTATATCGTGGTAATGGTGGTAGGGCTTCCGTTTGTATATGCGGGAATCGATATCAATAAGGTAACCAATATAGCCGTTCCTGTGGGTTTGGTAGCCATATTTATCACCTGGGTGCGGATTTCGTTTTTCCCTTTCTTTATCATTGACAGGAACCTGGGACCTTTTGCGTCTATAAAGTACAGCCTGGCTACGACCAAAGGTAATTTTACCAAAATATTTATGCTGCTGCTGGTTTTGGGCAGTTTTTATATGCTCTGCCTTTTCTTCGGGTTCATACAGTGGCCGGTAGTGGCTTTTTTTACAAATGTCCTGAGCTCCTTCATCATCATTCCTTTATCAAGTGTGGCGCTTACGATCGCTTACCGTAAGATGATGAGTGAATACAAAGGGGAGGATGAACCGGATATTATACACAATATAGTTTAAAACGGAATCATGGGTTTAAAAGCGGCATTGAGCAAGCCATTTGCTGCCTTTGTAGTACGGGGCATCAACAAGTGGAAAAAAAATGCAGTGGCGGCACAGGAGGAAACCCTTGCTAAACTTGTTGCCGGAGCAAAAAATACTGTTTTTGGCAGGGATCATGATTTTGCAGGCATCCGTAACTATGAAGATTTCAGGAAACGGGTCCCGGTAAAGGATTATGAGGCGTTAAGACCTTACATAGACCGGGTGGTGGATGGGGAGCCTGATGTGATGTGGAAGGGCAAGCCCCAGTATTTTGCCAAGACCTCCGGCACGACTTCGGGAGTGAAATACATTCCGATCTCGAAAGAATCTATGCCTGAGCATGTAAAGGCGGCGCGAAATGCATTGCTGACCTATATCCATGAAACCGGCAAGGCTGAGTTTGTGAACGGGAAGATGATCTTTTTGCAGGGAAGCCCGGTTTTGAAGAAAAAGAATGGCATTAATGTGGGACGGTTATCGGGCATCGTGGCGCACCTGGTGCCGGGATATTTGCAGAAGAACCGTTTGCCGTCCTATGCGACCAATTGCATTGAAGACTGGGAGGAAAAGGTGGATGCGATCGTAGCCGAAACCTTTCATGAAGACATGACGCTGATCTCGGGCATACCGCCATGGGTACAGATGTATTTTGACAAGCTTTCCGATAAATCGGGCGGTAAAAAGATCAAAGATATTTTTAAAAACTTTAACCTGTTTGTTTACGGCGGGGTCAATTACGAGCCTTACCGTGCAAAAATAGAAGCCAGCATAGGCAAAAAGATAGATACAATTGAGACCTATCCGGCATCTGAAGGCTTTATTGCTTATCAGGATACACAGGCCGATAAAAGTTTGCTGCTCCTGGTTAAAGCAGGAATGTTCTATGAGTTTATTCCTGCGGAAGATTTTTACAATGAGAATCCTCAGCGGATCAGCCTGGCTGATGTGGAGCTGGACAGGAACTATGCGCTGATCCTGAATACCAATGCCGGTCTGTGGGGTTACAGCATAGGAGATACCGTGAAATTTGTGTCTAAGGATCCTTATAAGATTTTGGTGACGGGAAGGATTAAGCATTTTATATCGGCATTTGGGGAGCATGTGATCGGTGAGGAGGTAGAGCATGCACTGCTGACTGTGGCCAATGAGGAAGGTGTGGGGATTACAGAATTTACCGTGGCGCCACAAGTGGCCACGCCACAGGGCGAACTGCCTTACCATGAGTGGTTTGTGGAATTCTCCAGCCCGCCCGCGGATTTGACTGCTTTCAGTAAAAAAGTGGATGATGCCTTGCAGCAAAAGAATATTTACTATTTTGACCTCATTGAAGGGAAAATACTGCAGCCTCTGGTCATTCGTTCACTGAAAAAGGACGCTTTTGTGAGTTATATGCGTAGCCAGGGAAAGCTGGGCGGGCAAAATAAGGTGCCAAGGTTATCAAATGACAGAAAGATTGCAGACGAATTAAGTAGTTTTACAGATTGAAACATATATCAATATTAGGATCAACCGGTTCCGTAGGGACGCAGGCATTAGAGGTTGTGGCGGCAAACCCCGGTTTGTACCGGATTTCGGCACTTACAGCACAGACAAATGCCAAATTGCTGATCGAACAGGCACTTCGCTTTAAGCCGGGTACGGTAGTGATCTGTGATGAGGCTAAGTATGCTGAAGTGAAATCGGCCTTATCTGGTTTAACTATAAAGGTTTTGGCCGGAGAGGATGCCTTGTGTGAGGCGGCCGGTATCGCTGAAGCTGATCTTGTACTTACTGCTTTAATGGGATCTGTGGGTTTAAGACCTACAATAGCTGCTATTATGGCAGGTAAAGACATTGCGCTTGCCAATAAAGAAACGCTGGTGGTGGCCGGTGACCTGATCACCTCCCTTGCGAAGGAACATGGGGTCAGGATCATTCCCGTGGACTCTGAGCATTCTGCGATATTCCAGTGTTTGGCGGGAGAGGAAAACAACCCGATAGAAAAAATCTATCTGACTGCTTCCGGAGGACCGTTCAGAGGCAAGGACCGTGCTTTTTTGGCCGGTGTTGGCCGTGCTGCGGCGCTGAAACATCCAAACTGGAACATGGGACCCAAGATTACAATAGATTCGGCTTCGCTGATGAACAAGGGTCTGGAAGTGATCGAAGCCAAATGGCTTTTTGGCCTGGATGCAGACCAGATCGATGTGGTGGTACATCCCCAATCCATTATTCATTCCATTGTGCAGTTTAATGATGGCTCTATGAAGGCTCAGATGGGACTGCCGGACATGAAACTGCCCATTCATTATGCGCTGGCCTATCCAAACAGAATATTAAGCAATTTCAAACGTTTCAGTTTCATGGATTATCCGGAGCTTACTTTTGCGCAGGCAGACAGAGAGGCGTTCAGAAACCTTGACCTGGCATTTAAAGCATTGCGCATGGGCGGAAATATGCCTTGCATTATCAATGCGGCGAATGAAGTGGTGGTCAATGCCTTTCTGAATGAGAAGATGGGTTTTTTGCAGATGAGCGATGTGATCCAGCAGTGTATGGAAGAGCTGGAGTTTATTGCAGAGGCCAGCCTTAATAATTATTTAGAAACGGACAGGCATACACGTATATTTGCCGGGGAACTGGTAACAAAACAAGTTTATCTTAATCAAAACATAAAATATTAAAATCTATATATGAGCGGACTGATTATGGCGGCCCAGTTACTTCTGGGATTATCGATACTGGTAATTTTACATGAGTTAGGGCATTTTTTGGCAGCACGTGCCTTTGGTATTAAAGTAGAGAAGTTTTACCTGTTCTTTGATGCCTGGGGAGTTAAGCTGTTTAGTTTTAAAAGAGGAGATTGTGAATATGGTATAGGCTGGCTGCCGCTTGGTGGTTATGTAAAGATCGCGGGGATGATCGATGAGTCTATGGATACTGAACAAATGGCACAGCCGGCGCAGCCCTGGGAGTTCAGGTCTAAACCGGCCTGGCAGCGTCTGATCGTCATGCTGGGCGGCGTAATTGTAAACATTGCGGTTGGTATACTCATCTTTTGGATCATTACTTTTACCTATGGTGAGACTTTTATTCCCAACAGTTCGGTACAAGGAATCAATCCGGGTATAATTGGCAAGGAAATAGGCCTGAAAAAGGGCGATAAGGTGGTAGCGGTTAACGGTAAAAAAGTGATCCAGTTTGATGAGCTGATCAGTCCCAAAGTTTTGCTTGGCAATACGACGCTGACCATTATGCGTGGGGGCAAAGCACTGGATATTAAAGTTCCTGATAATATATTGAATAAGGTTTCAGATCTGGGTATCGAAGAGTTTATCAGCAGGATGCCGCTGATTTCTTCATCAATTGACAGTGTTTACAGCAACGCCGAAAAAGCCGGGTTAAAAAAGGGAGACCGTATTCTTGCAGTCAATAACAATCCTGTTAAATACAGTGCGGATGTGAAAGACGAGCTGAAAAAATTTAAAGGTAAACCTGCTGTATTTATGGTAAGCCGCGGTACTGAGCGGCTGTCTTATAGTGTTCCTGTTGATACTGCCGGTACGATCGGTATTGGCTTCAATGTAAATGAGCTGAAGCAGGAAACCGTCAATTTTGGTTTTTTTGAATCATTCCCGGTAGGGGTGAACCAGGCATGGAAGGTGTTTAGTGACAATGGCAAAGGAATCTGGAAAGTATTAACTGGCAAGATTAAAGCGAATAAGGCTTTTTCCGGTCCTGTGGAGATCGCACGTAAAGTTTACGGTGGTGTATGGATATGGGAAAGGTTCTGGTTTTCTACAGGTTTTATATCCATCGCGCTTGCGTTTATGAATTTACTGCCTATTCCGGCGCTGGATGGCGGGCACGTAGTTTTCCTGATCATAGAGATGATTAAAGGTAAGCCTATGGGCGATAAATTTATGGAGCGCGCGCAGATCGTAGGGTTTGTACTGCTGCTGTCGCTGATGGTATTCGTGCTGGGCAACGATATTTTCAAAGCGGTAATGCATTAGCGATGTCAGATGACTGATTATTTCGAATTTTATGGTTTACCGGTTAGCTTTAATCCTGATCCTGCACTTGTAAAGCAGAAATTTTATGAACTCAGTAAGCAGTACCATCCTGATTTTTTCATCAACGAAAGCGAAGAAAAACAGGCTGAGGTGCTGGAACTGAGTACGGTCAACAACAAGGCTTACCAGGTGCTTACTGATCCGCAAAAACGACTGCATTATATCCTGGAACTAAAAGGTGTACTGACAGCGGGAGAGAACTATGTTTTGCCCCAGGGCTTTTTGATGGAGATGATGGAGGTGAACGAAGCTTTGATGGATATGCAGTTTGATCCTGATGCGGAAAAGTTAGCGGCTTTAAGGGATGAGGTAGCCGGGATAGAAAAAAGCATTTCAGATGAAATTATTTCTTTAACTTCGGGTTTTGATGCACAAACTGAACCTGAGCAGGGTAAATTGCTGGCTGCGGTAAAGGACCTTTATTATCGCAATAAGTATTTACTTAGAATAAGAGACAGCATAAGAGCTGCATCTAAATAGGGTTTTGGCCCACAACAAGTAGGATATGATCGAGGTTCTAAAACAGCCCTGGCCCTGGTATGTATCAGGACTTGCCATCAGCGCAATAATGCTGGCACTGATTTTCTTTGGGAAATCTTTTGGGTTTTCTTCTAACCTGCGTACGATCTGCAGCATGATAGGCGCGGGTAAGCGTGCTCCTTTTTTTGACTTTGACTGGAAAGCCCAGCGCTGGAACCTGATGTTCCTGGTTGGTGCAGTGATCGGCGGGTTCATTTTCTCACATTGGCTGGATTCTGGTGTGCCCTTGGCTTTGTCTGACGCTACAGTTGCTGATCTAAAAGGGCTGGGTATAGATTTTGACGGACAAACCGTTCCTTTGCAGCTGTTCAACTGGGAATATTTATTTACCCTTAAAGGCTTGTTTATATTTCTTGGCGGCGGTTTTCTGGTAGGTTTTGGTACACGGTATGCCGGAGGCTGTACTTCCGGTCATGCGATCAGTGGTTTGTCAAACCTGCAATTGCCTTCTTTGATTGCGGTGATTGGATTTTTTATAGGCGGGCTGGTGATGACACATCTTATTTTTCCACTTTTATTTGCTTAGAACCATGCTGAAATCTCTGAAATATATACTTGCCGGAATTGTGTTTGGTATTGTCATGAGTAAATCTGAGGCGATCTCCTGGTACCGGATCCAGGAAATGTTCAGGTTCCAGTCTTTTCAAATGTTTGGCATTATTGGTACAGCTGTGGTCACGGGTATTGTTGCGATCGCATTGGTGAAAAGGTTTGGCGCAAAGACGATCGGCGGTTCTCCGATTATTTTTACTGCCAAAGACAAAGGCTGGCGAAAGTATCTGTTTGGCGGTATCATATTTGGGTTT